>CAYWNR010000106.1:0-9214 GCA_964459705.1 uncultured Gemmatimonadaceae bacterium
GCCACTACTACCGTCTAGTAGGGGCTGAAGCCACGCTCATCGCCCAGCCTCGGCCCGCCCTCACCCCTCCGCCCATCCCCTGATCGGGGTGGGGAAAGCGGGCCGGCACTGAAGTGCCGGCCCACGATGCCAGTCTCTGAAAGGCGCGCGCGTCGCCCCAACTGAACACGTTCATGAGGTGGAGTGCACGATGCCGCCTATGCCGACCCCAATCGTGAATTCATTGAGATGGGATTTGAACCACCGCCGGTAGCCCCCTTCGACGCGGAGCCCGACGCTGCCACCGATCAGGAGGCGATACCCGACCTTGCCCCCAAGACCTTCCTCGGAATCCGAGCTGCCCCCACCCGACAACGACTGGAACGCGGCGGATGCCGCGATGAATGGCGAATTCACCGCCGGCCCGCGGAAGAGGTACCCAAGCTGTCCACCGAGGCCGACACTGGTCGCTGTCTGGCCGCCGCTCGAAATGATGTTCAGCGCCACCTCCGGCTCGACGAGCAGGGCTCGGCCGGCGAAGAAGGAGGCGTAGATCGTCGGCTGGCCCAGGATGCCCTGTCCCGGCGCACCGAAATGAGTGAGGCTGGCTCCGCTGACGCTCTCGATGGTCACGCCGAGCTTCGTGCCGATCTCGACAACGGGCCTTCCCTGTGCGGCCGCCAAGGCCGGCATTCCCAGCGCTGCCAATGCCAGGTACGCGGTGCGAAACATCTGGAGCCTCCGGGGCGAGGGGTTTCCAAGCTGCGAGCTTCTGCCAATCTGAGAGCCCGGTCGCGAGCCGGTAACTACTAGTCCTAGTAGGGGTGCTACGGGCTGGGCAGCGGCTCTCCTGGCAGCCTCGGCCCGCGCTCACCCCTCCGCCCATCCGCTGATTGGGGTGGGGGAAGCGGGCGGGCCCTGAAGTGCCGGCCCTGACGCGCGCCGTGAAGGGCGGCAGATTGGCGATTGGCGATCCGCGAATGGCGTCCGGACCATGCCAAGCAGTTGGTCGCGCCAAAACAACGGCCTTCGCAACAATTCGGTTGGGTCCCTTTCCCTCTCGTTCCCCAACGTGCTTCCAGACCGGCGGCATCGCGTCGTTGCCGACTCGCGTCGCAGAAGACCAGGGGCGCCGACGTGCTGGATCGTGGTGCGGGTGTGGCGGAACTGGTAGACGCCGAACGTTGGCAACGTCCGGGGCGCAAGCCCGTGTGGGTTCGAATCCCACCACCCGCACCCTGGTCCTTGACTCGGCACCCTGGGCTCGGCAATAGTTACGGTGGACGTTGCCAATGCACGGCGTGGGTTCTGTCACGCCTGAGGGGTCGCCGGTTGGGCGGCCCCTCTTTTCGTCTGCAAGACGCCTGACTGCTCCCTCGGCCCGCCCTCAGCCCTCCGCCCGTCCCCTGATCGGTGTGGGGGAAGCGGGCCGGCACTGAAGTGCCGGCCATGACGCCGGCCCTGAAGGACGACGAATTGGCGATTGGCGATTCCTGATCGGCGATTGGCGTCGGGGGAGCGCGGGCGCTCGAGGCGCGATCGGCGCATCCGCGTAGATTCTTTCACATGCCAGTGAACGATCGCGAGGCTCCGGAAGCGGACCGGAGCCCATTGGGTATCACGCTTGTGTACGTGGCCGTCGGCGCCCTGTGGGTCATCCTGACCAGCACCGTCGCCCACCGCATGATCGGTAGCGCGGCCGCGATCGAGAGGTCCGAGGGCCTGATGGGCTGGGGCTTCGTGCTCGTCACCGGCCTCATCCTCTACCTGTTGCTCCGCCGCCGGACGGCGGCCCTCCGACGCTCCGAGCTCGCGCGCCGAGAGCGCGAGGCCCTCCTGCAGCACGTCACCTCCGCGGGCCCGGTGGTGATCTTCCGCATGGAGGTCCGTGACGGACCTCCGGTGGTGACATGGGTGAGTGATAGCGTCGAGCGCCTCTTCGGCTACTCGGCGACCGAGACCCTCACGCCGGGGTGGTGGCTCGACAACGTCCACCCGGATGACCGTGCCGAGGCGGTTCGCCGGAGCGCGGCGGTCGACACTAGCGTTGCCATCGAGTACCGCCTTCGCACCAAGCAGGGGGACTATCGCTGGATCCGCGACGTGTTGCGCGTAATCGGCGGAGACACCGCGCCGGAGGTGCTCGGCGTCTGGCTGGACGTGACCGAACAGCACCGGGCGCAGGAAGCCCTCGAGGAGCGAGAGGCCTTCTACCGCGGCCTCATCGAGAATGCCGCCGACTCGATTCTGGTGCTGACGGGGGACGGCGTGGTGCTGTATGCCAGCAACTCCTTCGGACGGACCACGGGCCACACCGCCGAGGACTTCGTCGGCCGCAGTGCCTTTGCGCTGGTCCATACGGACGACATGCCCCGGGTCCAAGCCGCCTTCGATCGGGCCGCGCGCAATCCGGACGAGGTGATCTCGGTGGAGTACCGGGTGCGGTACAGCGACGGCTCCTGGCACCCCGCCAGCTCGGTCGGCCAGCGCCTCCCGGGCACGCCGGTGCGCATGGTGATCAACACGCGAGACCTCACGGAGACGCGGGCGGTCGAGGAGCAGCTCCAGCGCTCGCAGAAGTTCGAAGCGTTCGGGCAGCTCACCGCGGGGATCGTCCACGACTTCAACAACGTCCTCTCCGTGGTGCTGAGTAACGCGGAGCTGCTGTTGAGCGAGATGCCGGCGGAGTTGGCCGAGCAGCGGGCGGACGTGGAGCACGTGAAGCGTGCCGCGCGAGGTGGGGCGGACATGGTGCGGAAGCTCCTCGGCTTCAGTCGCCAGGCCGATCTTCGGATCGTGCCGCTCGATCTCCGGCCCGTGGTGGACGACGTCGAGGCCATGCTGCGGCGCATCGTGCCTCCGAACATCCGGCTCCGCGCCACCGTGCGGGAGCCGCTTCCGCCGGCGCGCGCGGATGCCGGGGCCGTGCAGCAGATCCTGTTGAACTTGGCCACGAACGCCCGCGACGCCATGCCCGAGGGAGGCGAGCTGACGATTGACGTCGCGCGCGCCGACCTCGACCACCGGTACCTGGCCACCCACCCGTGGGTGGTGCCCGGGGAGTACGTGACGCTCGCGGTGACGGACACCGGTGCCGGGATGGACGAGGGCACGCGAGCTCGGATCTTCGAACCGTTCTTCACGACGAAGCCACCCGGCAAAGGCACGGGACTCGGCATGCCGATGATCTCCGGACTCATGAAGCAGCACGCCGGGTACGTGGATGTCGCAACCGAGCTCGGGCGCGGCACGACGGTGTCCATCTACTTCCCCGCCGCCCCGGCCGGCAGCACGGCGCATGGGCCGGTCGCATCCGCCCCGCCCCGCGGCGGGACGGAGACGATCGTGTTGACCGAGGACGAGGAGGCCTTGCGACGTACGGGGAAGCGGATCCTCGAGAAGTTCGGCTATACCGTGCTGACGGCGGAAGACGGGTCCCGCTGTCTCGAGATCCTCGAGGAACGGGCCGGCCACGTGGACCTCGTGGTGAGTGACGTCCGCATGCCCGGCTTGAGCGGCGTCCAGCTCTTCCACGAAGTGCGGCGGCGCGGCTGGACCGTCCCTTTTCTGTTCGCGAGCGGCGAAGCGGCCCGGGCGTTTCAGGAGGAATACCAGCTCGCCGACGTGGGATTCGTGCAAAAGCCGTGGACCCTCAACGAGGTAGCGAGGGCGGTGCGCGCCGCGCTCGATCGGCGCCAGTAGCGCGCGCAACCGCCTCGGCCCGCCCTCGGCCCTCCGCCCGTCCGCTGACTAGGGTGGGAGAAGTAAGCCGGTACTGAAGTGCCAGCCCGAATGCCGCCTGCCTGTACGCCGCCGGTGGACAGCTGTGTTTTGGGACCAAGCGCCGGGACGAGCTTCGGAGGGACTTCCAACAGGCGGTAGACGATCTCCATCGTCGCTGTGCGGCGCTCTCCACGCTTCCTCCCCTGCGGGTCTATTGGCATGACGGTGCGACCAGCTTACGTCGCACGACCGGCCACACGGCGTTCGGACGGGCCCGCTGCTCTCAGCCTCCGCCCCGCACATGGGCAGGGCCGGCGAGGCGTGCTGCGCGGACAGAAGACCACGACGCCCGGCGCGGCGACGCTGAGGGTGTGGAGCGCCTCGAAGACCGAATCGACGAAGTGCCCGGCGGGCCGAAGGCGGCGGTTTCGATTGGACCGTGCGTTCACCCAGGCATACTTTGACAGGGCCGATTGAAATTCCTATTCCGCTTCCGCGACGGGGCGGGGCATCTTGGAAGTACCTAGCTTGAGGTGAGTAGCCGCTGACTGAAGTCCGCGAACGACTCGCGTCCGCTCTCTCCGGCCAGTATGCCGTCGGGCCCGAGGTGGGCCATGGCGGAATGGCCATGGTGTATCTCGCCGAGGACCTGCGGCACGAACGGCAGGTGGCCCTCAAGGTCCTCCGTCCCGAGCTGGCCGCGGCGCTCGGGCCCGAGCGGTTCGTGCGCGAGATCAAGATCGCCGCCGGCTTGCGGCATCCCCACATCCTCCCTCTATACGACTCCGGCGACGCGAATGGCTTGCTCTACTACGTCATGCCCTACGTCCCGGGAGAGTCGCTGCGCGACCGTCTTACGCGGGAGAAGCAACTCCCCGTCGAGGATGCTCTGCGTATCGCGCGCGAGGTGGCCGATGCGCTGAGCTTCGCCCACAGCCACGGTTTCGTGCATCGCGACGTGAAGCCCGAGAACATCCTGTTGGAAGCCGGTCATGCGGTCGTAGCCGACTTCGGCATCGCGCGAGCGATCACCGCCGCCGGAGGCGAGCGGCTCACCGAAACGGGACTCGCCATCGGGACGCCGACGTACATGAGCCCGGAGCAGGCCGCCGGAAGCACGGACCTGGACGGCCGCAGCGACCTCTACTCGTTGGGCTGCGTGCTGTACGAGATGTTGGTGGGCGAGCCGCCGTTCACTGGCCCCACGGTCGAAAGCGTCGTGCGCCAGCACCTCACCACGTCGCCCACACCGGTGTCCGAGGCGCGCCCCAGCGTTCCCGAGCGCGTCGCCGCGACACTGTCCCGTGCCTTGGCCAAGCTCCCGGCCGACCGGTTCGCCACGGCGGAGCAGTTCGCGGAGGCACTGGGCGGCGCGGCGCCAGGTGCCATCATGGCACCAAGCCCAGAGCCCGTGCCTGCACGTCGTACTCGGCCGCCGGCGGTCGCCGGCATTGCGGTGGCGGTGCTCGCGGTGGCTGCGGTCATGTTCTTCCTCCTTCGGCCACACCCCACGCCAAGTGTGAACTCCGCTGTGGTCGCGGTGCTGCCGTTCCGCGTCGCGTCCGCCGACGCATCGCTCCAGTATCTCCGCGAGGGGATGGTGGACTTGCTGGCGGCGAAGTTCACGGGGCAAGGTGGACCGCGGGCCGTGGATCCGCGGACGGCGATTCATGCATGGGAGCAAGCCGCCGGCTCGATCGGCGCGGATATCCCGGAAGACGAGTCCATCACGGTGGGAAGACGCGTGGGAGCCGGGCAGGTCCTGCTGGGGAGCGTGGTGGGAACGGCCGCGCACGTCGAACTGCAGGGGCGACTCGTAGGCGTGCCCTCGGGCGAGACCCGCGGCCAAGCGCAGGTGTCGGGCAATCCTGACAGCCTGCCTTGGCTCGTTGACGCCCTCGCTGGGCAGCTCCTGGCCCGCCAGGCGGGTGAAGGGGAGCAACGGCTCGTGCAGCTCACGAGCACCTCCCTTCCAGCACTGCGCGCCTACCTGGATGGACAGGTCGCGTACCGCCGCGCACAGTACCGCGCGGCTGGGGACCTATTCAACCGGGCGCTCGATCTCGATTCCACCTTCGCGCTCGCCGCCCTCGGGCTGATCGCGGCCAGGGTCTGGGTCATTGCCGACTACGACAGCCGGGGCGTGCGCCTCGGGTGGCGCTACCGCGATCGCCTCAGCGAGCGCGATCGCGCGCTCCTCACGGCACTCGCCGGTCCGGCGTACCCGCAACCGACGACCGACCGTGAGCAGCTAGAGGGGTTCTCGCATGCGGCCGAGCTCGCTCCGGACCGGGCAGAGGCCTGGTACTGGATGGGCGAGATGTACTACCACTACGGGGCGCTGCTCGAGATTCCCTCCTCGGCAGCCCGGGCGGAGGACGTATTCAACCGCGCGCTCGGCCTCGATTCGTCGTTTCTGGCCGCCGCGGAGCACCTCGTGGACCTTGCCGCCGCACGGGGCGACGTGGCCACCGTTGAGCGCGTGGCCGACCATTACCTGGCCGTCGATTCCACCGGGGACCTGGCAGATTACATCCGGTGGGAGCGCGCAGTGGTGGTGGGCGACAGCGCTTGGCTCGTTGCCTTCGCCGCGCATCTCGCGGATGCCACGACGCAGAGCCTGCGGTTCATCGCGGAGCAGAGCATGGTCCTGCCGACGACCCTCGACCTGACCGACCGGATCGTCGATGTGCTCACCCGCCGGGCCGATCCGCCCGTGATCCGATTTAGGACACTCTTGATTCTGCATGCGATTGCCCTGGATCGAGGCCGTTCCGCCAAGTCACGCGCGCTCATGGACCTGTCCGATGAGGTGGCTCCTACTCCGTGGACTGTGTCTGCCGTGAAGGTGCTCGACGGGCTGTTTGGCGACGGAGACCGTGCCGCCGCCGCGACGGCGGCCCGCACGCTCCAGCGCACGCTACCGGACTCTCTCGTCGCGGTTCCCGCGCGCTGCATGCTCGAGCTGTGGCACGTGGCCCAGAATACGTTCGATGCAACCGCCGCCACGATCGCTGAGCTGCGAGCGGGCTCGCTGCCGGAGAACCGCCCGGTCACCTCGGGGGACCGACACCTCCTCAACGCGTCCCGGCTGTGCGCCACGATCCTCGAGGCGCTCCTGTCGGCGCACGGGGACAGGCCGGATGCCGCGGCCGCCTTGGAGCGCCTGGACTCGCTGATGCGTCAAGGGCCCATCACCCTTGGCGAGCTGGTCTATGCCGGCAACTTCACCGCCGCGCGTCTGCACGAACGCCGTGGCGAGCTCGAGGCTGCCATTGCGGCGGTCCGCCGATACGCGCAGTTCACCAGTGGGTACCTGCCCAAGCGGTTGCGGGAGGAGGGTCGCCTGGCGGAGCGGGTGGGTGATCGCGACGCGGCCATCCGCGCCTACCGGCAGTACCTCGCGCTGCGGTCCCACCCAGAGCCCGCGCTCGCGGCTCAGGTGGAGCAGGTACGGCAGGCGCTGGCGCGGCTGGTCGCCGAACCCGGCTCGTAGATGGGGCCCAGGCCGGCAGGAACGGCTTCGACGGTGGCGAGTAGTCCCAGAGCACGTGCGCGAGACGTCGAACGGGATCTTGGTGCTCGGCCGGCAAGACCATCACCGGGTCGTCGCTCGCGGGCGGGGGCGAGCGCGGTGCGCATCGGGGTACCCTCCGCACGGAGCGGAATATCTCACACGGGTCCCGAGTGCCGGCGCACGACCACGACCCGTGCCCAAGCCTCGCTACAATGGGTCCTTCGACGGCAACGCGCCAGAGGAAAACGGGAAGCTTTCAATCGCATTGGCCGCTCGGCTTCGTTGCCGAGCCGGCCGGATCCTGCGAAGGCCGTCGCGCGGAAGGCGACCGCGGCGGCCCGCTAGCGACGCGCCACCCATGGCCTCGGCCCGCCCTGATCCCTCCGTCCACGCCTTCGCACCGGTGCCCGTTACGGTTGTGTCGTAACAAGACGGTATCCATTACCCGACCATCGTGCGCCGCGAAGCGCGAGCGGGTACCTTAGGCCGTCTCCCATCCGGATGCCGCCACGCGAGCCTGCTTCCTCCTGACCATGTTGTGCCTCGTCGCCGCTCGACCGGCGACCGCGCAATGGCCTGACAGCACCGGGTTTCTGCTCCCCACGGGACAGCGGCTGGACCCGGCAGGTGCCGTGCGCGAGGTGGGGCAGATGCCCCTGGCCATGCTGCCCGCGCCGGGCGGCCGCCAGCTCGTGCTCCTGCTCAACGGATATCGCGAGCAGGGCCTCCAGGTGGTGGACCGCGACGGCAGGGTCCTTCAGACGGTTCCGCAGCACGCCGCGTTCATCGGTCTCGCGTTCGCGGCCGACGGCCGCACGCTGCTCGCCTCGGGTGGGAACCAGGACGTGGTGTATCGCTACGACTGGACCGACCAAGGCGCGACGCTGCGTGACAGCCTCATCCTCGCCCTCAAGGAGCGGCGCCGGCCGGGCACACACTATCCCGCGGCACTGGCGCCGAGTGACGACGGGCGGTGGCTCTACGTCGCCGAGAATCTGGCCGACTCGCTCGCCGTCGTGGACGTGCGCACCGGCGAGGTGATACAGCGTGTCGCCACCGGCAGCTATCCGTATGGCGTGGTGGTGACGCCCGACGGCACGGTGTTCGTCTCGAACTGGGGGGCGAACGAGCTGTCCGTGTTCACGGCAAGCGACGACGGCCGTCTGACCAGCCGCGAGCCGGTGGCCGCGGGACGCCATCCCTCGGCGCTGCTGCTGAATGCGACGGGCACGCGGCTGTTCGTCGCCTCGGGGTCCACCGACCGGATCGAAGTCCTCGACACCAAGACGCGCACGGTGATCGCCGAATTGCGGGACCCGCCGCCCGCCGGTCCCGACGAAGGGACGACGCCCAACGCCCTCGCGCTCTCGGCTGACGGGACCAGGCTCTTCGTCGCCGAGGCCGATGCCAACGCGGTGGCGGTGTTCGATCTCTCGGCCACGACGGCCGACGTTGCCAGCGCGTCGGGGGACGATGGACTGGCGGGACGGATTCCGGTCGGGTGGTATCCCACGTCGCTCGCGGTGCTTGATGACACGCTGTACGTCGGCAACGGCAAAGGCCTGGCGGCCGGGCCGAACCCTCAGGGGCCGGGGCCGTACCCCGAGTCGCGGGGGAAGCACGACGACCCGCGGCAGTACACGCTGGGGCAGATCCAGGGCTCTCTCTCGATCGTGCCTGGCGCGGGCGTGAGCGGCGCCGCCCTGGCGAACCTGTCGGCGCGCGTGGCGCGAGCCAACGGCTGGAATGGCGAACGACCGCGATTCCGTTATCCGCCACTCGAGCACCTCATCTACATCCTCAAGGAGAACCGGACCTACGATCAGGTGCTGGGCGACCTGCCGCAGGGCGACGGCGATACGTCGCTCGTCCTGTTCGGACGGGACGTCACGCCGAACTACCATGCGCTGGCCGAGCGGTTCGGACTGTTCGATCGGTTCTTCGTCAACTCCGAGGTGAGCGCCGACGGGCACAACTGGTCGATGGCGGCCTACG
>CAYWNR010000107.1:0-9199 GCA_964459705.1 uncultured Gemmatimonadaceae bacterium
ACGAAGTGGTAATTGGCGTTGGTAGTTGGTAGTTGGTAGTTGGTAGCTTTTCGGCCAACCACCAACCACCAACCACCAACCACCAACCACCAACGCCCAACCGGGATCCGTCATGCTCATCGACTGCCACGTGCACGTCAACAACTACGACGAGCAACAGCCGCGCCCGACGGCGGACGTCGCCCAGGACCTGTTTCAGGCCATGGAGCGGAGCGGCGTGGGACACGCCGTCGTCTTGACGTCGTACAAGGTGACCCCGCACCGTCCCTACGTCGACGACGTGATCGCGCACCTGGGCGCCGATCCCCGTATCTCGATCGTCGAGGGGTTGCGGTGGCGCTCCGATGGCGAGCGCACCGATCTGTTTCGTCTCGAAGAGCGGATTCGCGCGCGCGAAGTGAAAGGGATCAAGCTCTATCCGGGCTACGACGGGTACGCAATCAACGATCCGTCATTGGAGTCCGTGTTCCGTATCGCGGCCAAGCACAACGTGCCCGTGATGGTGCACACGGGAGACACATACAGTAAGGCCGCCAAGGTCCGCTACGCGCATCCGCTCCTCATGGACGACGTCGCCGTCGACTATCCAGACGTCCGGTTCGTGATGTGTCACCTCGGCAACCCCTGGTTCGTGGACGCGGCGGAGGTGCTCTACAAGAACGACAACGTGTTCGGCGATATCTCCGGGCTCACGCTCAAAGAGTTCACCACGACTTTCGAGAAGTACACCCTCGAGCAAGTGCGCGAGATGATGCAGTACATGGGTGATTCGGGGACGCAGTTGCTCTACGGCAGCGACTGGCCGTTGGTGTCCATGCAGAGCTACGTGCGGTTCTTCCGCGATTTGGACCTCACGGACGAGCAGCGGGAGCGAATGGCCTGGCGTAACGCCGCCGACCTATTCGGTATCGACATGAAGCCGCTCGATCCCGCCACGGCCTAGCGTGTCGCGACCCTCTGGTGAGTGGTGAGTCGCGACACGACAACCCCGTCGTCACCCCCACCTTCCCCGCGAGACGCTACACGCTACACGATCAGTATCTCGGCGGCAGACTCCGGTACCGGTCTAGTAGTTCGGTCTGTCTGCTCGTGAGCGGTATCTCCCGTCCCCGAATGAACACGTGCTCCACGGCCGTCGAGAACTCGAACGGGTCGCCGCTCCACACCACCACGTTCGCCACCTTGCCGGTCTCCAACGAGCCGTAGCGGTCGGCCACGCCGAACACCTCCGCCGGCGTGAGGGTCACGGCGCGGAGCGCCGCGTCCCAGTCCATCCCGTATGAGACCGCGTTCCCGGCCTGCTGGCGCAAATTGCGCGAATTGTGCGTGTCCGTCTCCATCAGCACGACCTTCACGCCCGCGTGTGACAGCAGGCTCGCGTTCTCGTAGCGGATGCCCAACGCGTCATACGAGGGGATGTTGTCCAGCGGCTCCACCAGCACCGGCACCCCGGCGGCGGCGATCTTGTCGGCGATCATCCAGCCTTCGGCCGCGCCGGCGAGGATGAGGCGCAGCTTGTACTCCGCGCCGATGCGGAGCGCGGTCTCGATGTCGCTGCGGCGGTTGGCGATGGCCACGAGCGGAAGCTCCCCATGCAGCACGGGCAACAACGCCTCGAGGTCGCGCGCGGGCGCCGCCAGCGGCTGTATCTCGTTCTTGCGGTAGTCCGTCGTGCGGCGGGCGTACTCCCGCGCGTCGTCGAACACGCGACGCAGCCGCTCGGCGACGCCGGCCCGCGAGCCCCCGCCGGCCGCCTTCGCGTTCGCCGAGAGATCCATCACCATCGCCGCCGGGGACCGCACGATCATGGTCTCGATGGCGTTCCCGTCGAGATTGATGACCACCGCCTGTCCGCTGATCAGCCCGCCGGAGGGCATGGTCAGCGACGTCGTGACGCCCTGGATGCGGGTGATGGGAATCAGCACGGACGCCGGGTTGATTCCCTCGCCGACGTTGAACGCCGCGGAGACGTCGTCGGTGCGGAGATTGCCTTCGTTGGTTTCCGGCACCGCGTCAATCTCGGTGAGCCCGAGCTGGCCGGCGCCGTCGAACAACCCCGGCGTCACCCACTTGCCCGCCGCGTCGATGCGGGTGGCATCGGTGGGGATGGCCATGTTCGTGCCGACCGCGACGATCCGGCCGTCCCGAATCAGCACCGTGGCGTGCTCGAGCTTGGGGCTCGACACGGGAAAGACGGTGGCGCCGGTGATCGCGATCGCCTGCGCGAGGAGGATCGGGTTCATCGGTCCCTCCCGGGCGCGGGCACCTGACCCAGCTCGAAGTCGGTGCGCGGTTGATGGCGCGGATCGTTGCGATCGTACACCAGCCAGCCGTCGTTGTAGACCTGCTCGGCACGGGCGTACACCGACAGCGGGTCGCCGGACCAGACCACCACGTCCGCCATCTTGCCCGGCTCGAGTGTGCCGATCACCGAGTCGAGCCCCAGCGTCCACGCGGCGTTCGCCGTCACCCACCGGATCGCCTGGTCGCGCGTGATCTCGATGCCGGCGCGCCGGCCCGCGTACATCGCTTTCGCCGCCTCCTGGTTCAGTCGCTGGATGCCGCTGGGACTGTCGGAGTGGATCACGGTCCGCGCCCCGGCCTGTTGGACCAGCGCCGCGTTCTCCGGGATGCCGTCCATCGCCTCCTCTTTGAAGCCCCACCAATCCGCCCACACCGATGCCGACGTCCCCGCCTTCGCCAGGAGGTCGGCGATCTTGTACGCCTCGACCGCGTGGTGGAACCCGCGGATGCCGAACCCGAACTCGCGCCCGAGATCGAGCATCTGCGCCATCTCGTCGGCGCGGTAGCAGTGGTTCTGGACGTACATGTGCCCGCGCAGCACCTCGGCCAGCGTCTCGAGCTTGAGGTTTCGGGCGGGGGGATCGCCCTTCTTGGTCGCGTTCCACGCGTCCCACCGGTGGCGGTACTGCTCGGCTTGAATGAAGGCCGCTCGGTCGCCCGCCATGTTCCCCATCCGCGTGGACGGCCCGCGGTTCTGGTACACGCGCTTGGGATTCTCCCCGCACGCCATCTTCAGGCCGTACGACGCGCCGGGGAACTTCATCTCCTGCACCGTGCGCGCCGGAATCAGCTTGAGAATCGCGCTCCGGCCGCCAATCAGATTCGCCGAGCCGGGCAGCGCCTCGATGGTGGTGATACCACCGGCGATCGCCAGCGGGATCTGCGGATCCTGCGGCCAGAACGAGTGCTCCGCCCACACCTCCGCCGTCACCGGGTTCGTGGCCTCGTTGCCATCCGACTCCGCGTCGGTGCCGGGCGCGGCGTACACGCCGAGGTGGGAATGCGTGTCGATCAACCCGGGTGTCACGTACTTCCCCGTGCCGTCCACCACGATCGCGTCGGCCGGCGCGTCCACCGCCGCGCCGACCGCCACGATCCGCCCGTCGCGGAACAACACCGCGCCGTGCGCGATCTCCTGACCCGTCGCGGTCATCACCGTCGCGTTCCGGATCAAGACAGGCGGGTTGGCGTGTCGTTGATACGTGGAGGGATACTGCGGCCGATCCACGCTCGTGACGACGGTCGGTTGACTCGTCTGGGGAGTAGGTTGCTGTGGCGTGGCGCCCGCTGTGGCGCATCCGACGACCGCGGCGACCAGGGCGGGAATGGGCAATCGCATGGCTGAGGCTCCCTCGCAGTGGCTGGGTACCGCAGGGTGGTCCGAAGGGTGCGAAGTATGACGAACCCCCGCCCGCGGAGCAACCACTGGCGATTCGGTTTCACGTTTCACGCTTCACGCTTACTATGGATGCATGAAGGCTGCAGTATTGTTCTGGGCCCTGCTTGCCGCCCTGCCAGCCGGGTTGGCCGCGCAAGCTGCTCATGTGGAATGGTACGGGCCGGTCCCGAAGCAGGGCACGGTCACCTACGTCGTGGTCGAGACCTCGCTGCCGGTCGTATCCGTGCGCGGCGTTCTGGGCGACGTGCCGCTCACGTTCACGCGGATCGATGCCGCGCGCTTCGCGGCGCTCGCCGGGGTCCCCGTCGGCGCGCCGGACACCCTCGTGGCTCGGCTCCAATTCGAGTTCGCCAAGGGCCGCGTGACGGCGGTCACGGAGACGCTGCCCGTGACGAGCGCGCGCTTCCCCAGGGAGCGGCTTTCGGTCGATCCCCGCTTCACCGAGCGACCGGACTCGGCGCTCGCGGCGCGGATCGCGCGCGAAGCTGCCCGCAGCCGGCGCGTGACCAGCGAGGCGCTCGCCACCCCGCGACTCTGGCATGACCGCTTCACGGCGCCGCGCCAGGCCCGCATCACCAGCACGTTCGGCATCGGTCGGGTCTTCAATGGCCAGCTCCGGAGCCGGCATCTGGGCATCGATTACGACGGCGACGTCGGCGATCCGATTCGTGCCGCCAATCGTGGCGTGGTGGCCCTGGTCGGCAAGCTCTACTACTCCGGCGGCACGGTCTACGTGAATCACGGCGGCGGCCTCGTGACCGGCTACTTCCACATGAGCCGCACGCTCGTGAGCGTGGGCGACACGGTGGAGCGCGGCCAGCTGATCGGGCGGGTGGGGCAATCCGGTCGTGTCACCGGACCCCATCTCCACTGGAGCGTCCGCGTCGGTCCCACCTCGGTGGACGGACGGTCGCTCCTCATGTTACCTCCGCTCGAACGTCTGTTCGAGAAGCAATGAGAACCACCAACCACGAACCACGAACCACGAACCACTAGCCACCAACGGTTGCTCACACGTGGGCCGTTCGTGTAGTATCCTGCCGGCCGTTCAATTCTTAAGATCTCCGGAGACGCAATGCCTCGCGTCGCTGCCTTTACCCGCACCACCGTCGGCAAAAAAGTCCTGATGGCGATCACGGGTTTCATCCTGCTCGGATTCGTGATCGTCCACATGATCGGCAACCTCAAGGCCTTCTTCGGTCCCGAGTACTTCAACACCTATGCGGAGGAGCTGCGCGCGCTGGGCGCGCCGTTCTTTGGCCACGCGCAGGCGCTGTGGGTGCTGCGGACCATCCTGGGCGTGTCGGTGCTGATCCATGCCTTCTTCGGCATCCAGCTCTGGCTGCTGTCGCGGACGGCCCGACCGGTGGACTACCACACGCCGCCGCATCTCGAGTTGACGCCGGCGTCCCGCACCATGCGCTGGGGCGGCGTCCTGATCGCGGTGTACGTGGCGTATCACTTGATGCACTTCACCTTTGGGAACATGCACCCGGACTTCATTCCCGGTGATGCGTACCACAACCTGATCGTCGGTTTCCAGAGCGTGATCGTGGTGGCCGCCTACGTCGCCGCGGTGCTGATATTGGCGTTGCACTTGTATCACGGCATCTGGAGCGCGCTCCAGACGCTGGGACTGAACCATCCGAAGTACAATGCGTGGCGGCGCGGCATCGCGGCCGCGGTCGCCGTGATCCTTTTCGTCGGGTTTGCCACGGTGCCGGTCGCCGTGCAGCTCGGCGTGCTGAAGTGAGGGCGGGGCCCATGGAGCTGCAAGCACGAGTCCCCGACGGTCCCATCGCCGAGAAATGGGACAAGCATCGGTTCGACATGAAGCTGGTGAATCCGTCCAACAAGCGGAAATACGAGATCATCGTCGTGGGGAGCGGCCTGGCCGGCGCGTCGGCGGCGGCCACGCTCGGCGAGTTGGGCTACTTGGTGAAATGCTTCACGTACCATGACAGCCCCCGCCGCGCGCACAGCATTGCCGCGCAGGGCGGCATCAATGCCGCCAAGAACTACCAGAGCGACGGCGACAGCGTCTTCCGCCTGTTCTACGACACGGTGAAGGGCGGGGACTTCCGCTCGCGCGAGGCCAACGTGTACCGGTTGGCCCAGGTGAGCCTCAACATCATCGACCAGTGCGTGGCGCAGGGCGTGCCGTTCGCTCGCGAGTACGGCGGCCTGCTGGCCAACCGGTCGTTCGGCGGCGCGCAGGTCTCCCGCACGTTTTACGCGCGCGGGCAGACGGGCCAGCAGCTGCTGCTCGGCGCCTACCAGGCGCTCGAACGCCAGATCGTGGCGCGCACGGTCACGATGTATCCGCGTACCGAGATGCTGGATGTGATCGTGATCGACGGGCAGGCGCGCGGCATCGTGGTGCGTGATCTCGTCACCGGCGCCATCAGCTCGCACGTCGCGGACGCCGTGGTGCTCGGGACCGGCGGCTACAGCAACGTGTTCTTCCTCTCGACCAACGCCAAGGCGTGCAACGTGACGGCCTCGTGGCGTGCGTACAAGCGCGGCGCGGCGTTTGCCAACCCGTGCTTCACGCAGATCCACCCCACCTGCATCCCGCAGAGCGGGCACTATCAGTCGAAGCTGACGTTGATGAGTGAGTCGCTCCGGAACGACGGGCGCATCTGGGCTCCGAAGAAGCAGGGCGACACGCGCGCGGCCAACGACATTCCCGAGGACGAGCGCGACTATTACCTCGAACGCATCTACCCGAGCTTCGGCAACCTCTCGCCCCGGGATGTGTCGTCGCGCCGCGCCAAGGAGATGGTGGACAAAGGACACGGCGTCGGTCCCGAACGGAATGGCGTGTACTTGGATTTCCGTGACGCCATCCAGCGCCTCGGCCAGGCCACCATCGCCGAGCGCTACGGGAATCTGTTTGACATGTACAAGCAGATTACCGGCGAGAACCCGTACGACGTACCGATGCGGATCTATCCCGCTCCGCATTACGCGATGGGCGGGCTGTGGGTGGACTACAACTTGATGAGCACTCTACCGGGATTGTTCGTGATCGGCGAGGCCAACTTCTCCGATCATGGCGCCAACCGTCTCGGGGCCAGCGCTCTGATGCAGGGATTGGCCGACGGCTACTTCGTGCTGCCGTACACCATCGGCCACTACCTCGCGGGGAACAAGTTCCATCCGGTTGCGACCGACGATACCGAATGCCGCAACGCCGATCACGAAGCCACCGTGCTGACCAAGAAGCTGCTGGACGTGAACGGCACCAAGCCCGTGGACGTGTTCCATCGCCAGCTCGGCAAGCTGATCTGGGAGCGGTGCGGTATGGCCCGCAACGCCGATGGCCTCAAGAAGGCGTTGGCTGAGATCCCGCGCATCCGCGAGGAGTTCTGGCGCGACGTGCGCGTGCTCGGGAGCGGCACCGAGCTGAATCAGGAGCTGGAAAAGGCCGGCCGGGTGGCGGACTTCCTGGAGTTCGCCGAGGTGCTGTGTCTCGATGCCCTCGAACGCGACGAGTCGTGCGGCGGTCATTTCCGGGAAGAACACGAGACCGCGGACGGCGAGGCCAAGCGCGACGACGAGCGCTTCGCGCACGTCGCCGCCTGGGAGTACACGGGCCCGAGCTCGGCACCCAAACGACATGTCGAGCCGCTGGTCTTCGACAACGTGAAACTCGCCACGCGGAGCTACAAGTAATGCGCCTCACTCTCCACGTCTGGCGTCAGACGCATGCCACGGCCGGCGGTCGCTTCGAGCGGTACGAGGTGCCGGATGCGAACGAGCACATGTCGTTCCTCGAGATGCTCGACGTGCTGAACGGCCGGCTGATCGAGCAAGGCAAGGAGCCGATCGCCTTCGAGCACGATTGCCGCGAAGGCATCTGTGGATCCTGCGGCATGGTGATCAATGGACGGCCCCACGGGCCGGTGCAACGCGTGACCGCGTGCCAGCTCCACATGCGCAGCTTCACCGACGGCGACGAGATCTGGCTCGAGCCGTGGCGCTCCGCCGCCTTCCCCGTCCTCAAGGACCTGGTGGTGGACCGCAGCGCGCTCGACCGGATCATTCAGGCCGGCGGCTACATCTCCATCCGAACCGGCGCGGCGCCCGACGCGAACGCGGTACCGGTCCCGAAGCGAAACGCGGAACAGTCCATGGACGCGGCCGCGTGCATCGGCTGCGGCGCCTGCGTGGCCGCGTGTCCCAACGGGAGCGCCATGCTGTTCACCGCCGCCAAGATCTCGCACCTGGGGCTCTTGCCGCAGGGCCAGCCGGAACGGTTCAGTCGCGTGCTCGCGATGGTCGACCGCATGGACGCGGAGGGCTTCGGCAGCTGCACCAATCACGGGTCGTGCGAGGCCGCCTGTCCCAAGGGCATCAGTCTCGACTTCATCGCTCGGCTCAATCGCGACCTGATCCGGGCGACGCTGGGGACGGGCATGGAGGTGGCAGCGGGCTGACCGGCGCGATCGGCGGCAGGGTCGCCGAAGGAGGTGTCGGGCCTTGCGGGCCGCGGCACCGCACGGACAAGTTGGCTGTCCCCAGAGCCACCCAGCCACTCTTGTCCGGGAGACCCCCATGCCCAAGTTCCTGGTCCAGGCGTCCTACACCGCCGAAGGCACCAGAGGCCTCATCAAAGAAGGCGGGACCAGCCGGCGAACCAAGATCGCCGAGCTCGCCAAGTCCCTCGGCGGGACGCTCGAGGCGTTCTACTTCGCGTTCGGCGACCACGATGTCTACACGATCATGGAGGCGCCGGACACGGTGACCGCGTCGGCGGTGGCGCTCGCCGTGAATGCCAGCGGCGCCGTCAGCGTGAAGACCGTCCCACTCATCACGCCCGAAGAAGTGGATCAGGCGGCCAAGAAGGTCCCGGCCTACCGCGCGCCGGGAGCCTAGCGCAGGAGGTCGCGCACCTCGCGGCGTCCGCCGAGCTCGGCGTCGATCTCCTCGCCGATCCGGCGGGCCGCCTCGAGGTTCTGCGTCAATTCGTCCAGCGTGCCGGTGCCCGCGGCGAGGCGGAGCAGGTCGAGTCGCAGCGTCTCCAGCGCCACCATCGCGGTCTGCAACCGACCGTCGCCGTCCGTCGACTCGGCGCGCGCGCGGAGCGCGAGGACGTCGCCCTGCAACCGCTCGATCAAGGCGGGAACTGCTTCCAGTCGCTCGCGCTGCGTGGCGGGGAGTGCGGCAAAGACCTCCTCGGCGGCCCGGCCGAGTGCAATGGCCGTCGGCTCACCGGCCACCGGCGCGGGTAACGCCGGCCCGCTGATCCCGAGGCCCGCGACGCGAAATAGCCACCGGCCGACACGACTCCGCAGCAGCTTCGGCCACAGCGGCTTGCCGGACCGCAGAACGTTCCAGATGTGGCGAATGGCCGTCGTGGGCACCGCGATGGCGCCCGCGATGCCAATGAGGTTGAGCCACGTGGGACCGTCCAGCGTGACCAGCCAGACGAAGACCGCGGTCTTCACGGCGCCCACCGTCCCGAACAGCGCGGCTTCGCGCCGCGCGCGC
>CAYWNR010000108.1:0-9163 GCA_964459705.1 uncultured Gemmatimonadaceae bacterium
CGCCGTCCGCGAGGAGAATGTTCTCCGGCTTGATGTCGCGGTGGATGATCCCGCGGCTATGCGCGTGGGTGAGCGCGCTCAGCACCTGCCGCGTGACCCGCACTGCTTCTTCGATGGGAAGCTGCTTCTCCCGCTCCAGCAACGCCCGGAGTGACTCTCCCGGGACGTACGGCATGACGTAGTAGAGGAGCCCAGCCGCCTCGCCGGAGTCGTGGAGCGGGAGGATATGGGGGTGCGTCAGGTTGGCCGCGATCTGGATCTCGCGCAGGAAGCGCTCGCCCCCCAGCGCCTCGGCCAGCTCGGGCCGGAGCACCTTGATGGCGAGCGCGCGCCCGTGCTTCCGATCCTGCGCCAGGTACACCGTGGCCATGCCGCCGCGACCGAGTTCCCGCTCGATGTCGTACCGACCGGCCAACGCCGTCCGCAGCGTATCGATCGTGTCGCGCGATGTCATGAGAGTCCTGAGCCCGGCTCCAAGGTACACCGCGGGAGAGAGAGGCGTCTAGGAAGGCAACCGGGCAGCGCAGCAGCGGGGCAGCGGGGCAGAGAGAAGCAACCAACTGCGATTGGTGATTGGCGATCGGCACTCGCCCGGTGTTACTTCGGGTCCGCCGGGTCCGCCGGTCAGTTCACTTTGACGATCTTGAGCCCTCCCAAGCCTGCCGCGATGATGAGATAGTCGTCCTTGAACGCGACGTGATTGACGGATTCAGCGGTCCCGAATTGGAGCCGGCCGAGCATGGTGATCGTCTGCTGGGCCTCGCTGCCGGTGTCCTTGAAGTTCTGGCTTCCCTGCGCCACGTAGACGCCGGCTTCACCGTTCGAGATGAACAGGAGATCGTCGTCCAGCGCCACCGCGTTCGTCACCACAGCCTCGGGGGCCAGGCCCAGTGAGGCGGGGTCGGGGCGGGCCACGGAGCCGACCACCGTGCCGGTGCTCGTGCTCAGCACCTGCACGCCGCCGGTGCCGGCCGCGATGAACGCCTTGCCACCCGCCAGCTCGAGCGTGGACTTGGACTCGGGAATGTCCGCGCCGGTGAAGGAGAACGTGCCGACCGGGTCCATGGTGCTTTCGTCGAACACGCTGATCTGTCCCGGCGTCCCCTGGAGCACGACGACCCTGCCGTCCCCGACATCGACCCAGCGGGCGTCGTGCAGATCCACCGACGCGAACACCGGGTGGTCGCGGGGATCGAACACGACGAGCGCGCCGGCGTCGCCCGACGTCACGTAGGCTCGGCCGCCCGAGACCACGGAGCTGGTGGCCGCGTAGCTGGTCAACCCGAGACGCCAGTTGTCGTTCAGGATGAGGTAGTTGCCGATGAGAAACAGCACCTCGGCCACCGCGGGGGCCTCGAATCCCGCGTCGCCCGTCGCCTCCGCCGCGATGACGAGCCCGCCGAGCGTCGAGACGGAATTGATGTCCGCGTTCTGGAACAAGGCTTCGGACTTCAGCTCCGGCTTGTTCTTGTTGGAGATATCGAACACGTCGATGGCGCCGAGGTACTCCTCGCCGCGCATGTTGTAGCTCACCACGGCGCGGTCGCCCACGATGGAGACGGACGTGGCCTGCAGCAGCTTGCCGTCGATCGTGGGCGGGGAGACCTCCGCCTTGAGCTTGAGCTTGAGAGACGAAGTGTTGACGGCCTGGATGCTCATGACCGGACCGGAGGCGGACGACAGCGGGTACCCGACGCCGCTGCCCGTGATCGTGATGTCGTCGTCGTGGTACGTCACTCGCGAAGCGAGCGCGGCCTCGTCGTTGGTGATCCCAATACGGTCATTCGACTGATCCGCCGGGGGGGCGGTCGCGTCCCCGCAGCCCGCGTGAATGAGAGCGACGCCACAGATAAACGGTACGACGAACTTGACCATGCGCATGACAGCCCAGCCTCCACTTGTCCAGCTCTGTGAACGCTACGTTCAGGCCTCTAAGACTATGTGGTTCATGGCGGTTGCGGTGTGATGTTGGTCACGACACGGCGGGAGACGGTCACCGCAATGCGCGTCTTGGCGCTGGGCACAGGGGAGGGGCGCTCAGCGCCCGAGCAAGGCGCCGCGCTAGTCGGTGGTACCCCGCCGCACGACTGGGCCGCCGGCCTGCGCCCACGCCCGGAACCCACCACCCACGTGGGCGACGTTCGTGAGCCCATCCGTTGTGCCAGGAGCGTCGCCGGGGCCGACCGGCCGCCGCCCGCGCAGTAGAACACGATGCGCTTGCCGGAGCCAAACACCGGCATGTGCGCCGCGCTCGCCGTGTCGATGTAGAACTCCAACATGCCCCTCGGCGCATGCACGGATCCGGGAATCCAACCCGACTGGTCCAGCTCGTTCTGCTCGCGCACGTCCACGAACGCCATCGCCAAGGCCGAGGAGTCCGCCGACGACACCTGCCGCCAGGCCGGTGAGGAGCTAGACGAGCAGCGTAAGGGCTACGGGATGCGGCTACGGGACCGACGCGTGCCAACCAACACAGTCCGCTTGTCTGCGATGCGAGGAGCCAGGGACCGGTGGCAGATCGAGCAATCGGGAAGCTCGGGTCGGTTCGCCCCTTCCGCCTCCTTCTTGTGGCACTCCATGCAGTTCTTGTGCATCGCTTCCATGTAGCTCACCGCCCACGCGAGGGTGTCAGACTCATCGTACTCCGTCGTCCAGTCGGTGTTCTCCTTGTGGCACTCCAGGCAGTGTTTGGCGGTGCTGGCGGCTTCGGTCTCACCCTTCGTGTGGCAAACCGTACAGGTGTGGTTCTCGGGGAAGAGCCCCGCGAGCTCCTCCTTCTTTGCCACGGCCACTGTGTGGCGCGCGTGGTCGAAAATGAGGGTCGAGTCGACCATATGCCGGTGGCAGCGGGAGCACGGTGTCGTCTCGTCGCCCGGGAGCGACATGTGATGGCAGTGGACGCAGGAGGTGTCTCCTCCAAGGCGCTCTTGGTGGTCGGCATGCGGAAATATGGTCTCGACTCCGCCCCCGTTGCCGTCGATGCGGAGGCTATCCCGGGTCACCCTGAACGCCGGCGTGACATCGGGCGGCTCCTCCGTGTGGAAGGGCGGATACATGAGGGCCCACGCCGGAGGGATGACCAGCACGGCGACGAGCGTGGCCCGTTCCATCCCGCCTCGCAGCGCCGCATACCAGACGCGAGACAGGGAGTCGAAAGAAGCTCCGAACTTCCGCGTTCTCCCTGCTTCCACGACGGGCGTTCGGAAGATGGGCATCGTCTCGGCGAAGAACAGGAAGACCAGGGCTGCTGCTGCCACCACCCCCACCGAGACAGCCCACTCGATGAGGGAGGGGAAGTACACTTCGCCGGCGTCCTGGAAGTAGCCGAAGATCCCCGCGTCCAGCCGGTTTAGCACCAGCCCGGCGGAGGCCGAGAATGCGGCGATCCCGAGGGCGGTGGGCGAGCCGCGGGTAGCTGGGAGCCAGACGAGGAGGATGGGGAGCACAGCGACGATCAGCACCTCTCCCGTATACAGCCAGCTCTCCCAGGTTCCTTCGAGGAGCGCCTGCCAGGACCCGCTCGCTATCAGATTGAAAAGTTGCAGGAGGAGGTATACGCCCAGGATCCCCGTCCCGATGGAGGCGAGGCTCGTCAGCATGGGCATGTCCGGCCCCGCGGCCACCGGACGCCGCTCCGCGCCATTCCGCTCTTTGGACCGCACGATGAGCAGCTCGTGCTCCACACGGCTCGGTCCGAAGACGGCCTCGCGGTCATACCAGTGGGCGTGGAGGATCCGGACCAACACCACGAACATGATCCCCGCTCCCATGGCGGAGAGGATGAACAGGAGCGGGAGGAGAGGCGTGTACCAGAGCGGGTGGAGCCGCTCCGGGGTGACCAGGAAGAGCGATCCCAGCGAGGAGTGATGCAGCGAGGACAGCGAGATCCCCACCACGACGACGCCGAACGCGACAGGATGGAGGATGGCAGCTGCCTTCTCGGCTTTGAGCTTCTGAAAAATCGTCGGGGCTAGCTCGATCGCCGTCACCGTGAAGTAGAGGATCACGCACCAAAAGACTTCAAAGAGGAACGAGTGCCCGTTCCACATGACGAAGGGGTGCCAGAACCGCCACGGGAGGCCGATGTCGAAGAGCAGAGCAGTGCAGGAACACCCGTAGCCCAGGAAGGCCACCAGGATGGCGGGTTTCATGAGGGGGCGGAAGCGTTCCAGCCGCAGGACGTAGACGAGGAAGCCCACCGTGAACCCGCTGGTGGAGATGGCGACTCCCGCCACCATGTTCAGGATCTTCCAGAGTCCCCAGGGCACGCGGTCGGTGAGGTTGGTGGTAGCGCCCAGGCCGAACCGGAGACGGAACACCGCCGCGACCAGGCCGGCCAGTGCCAGCGCCCACAACACGTCCTTGAGTCCCCGTGTCCGGTCGCTCATGGTCCGATCTCGTCGGTCTCGGACGCGCGGCCGTCACCGTCGTGCGGGCCGTTTCCGTCCCGAGCGAGCTTCATTCTTCGGCGGATGACCCAGTTGATCCCCAGGAGGCTCCCCATGACGCCGAGACCGATGACGGGCGTCTTGGCGATGAGAGGCTCGGTGAGGGAGGGGATCGACTCGGTGCCGGGCGCCGGCCATCCGAGCACGCCCAGATCCACATCGGATACGTAGAGGACGCACGTGCCGCCAAACTCATGCTCGCCCCACACGCGATCCAGGTACCGCCCTTCACCGGAGCCGATGAGCGCGTGGGCGTCCCTGAGGAGCGCGTCGCGGTCTCCGAAGGACAGGGCCTCGTACGGACAGGCCTCCACGCACGCCGGTACCTGCCCGTCGTTCTGTCGCCCGGCGCACATGTCGCACTTCCGCATGAAGGGGACCGGGCTGCTCCACTCGTAGCGGGGAATGTGAAAGGGGCACGCCAGCATGCAGTAGCGGCACCCGATGCACTTGTCGGGATCGTAGACCACGGGCCCGTCTTGCGTCTTCGTGATCCCACCCACGAGGCAGGCCGACACGCAGCTCGGCTCCAGACAGTGCATGCAACTCAAGCGGACGAAGCGTCCTTCCTCCACTTTCGGGACGCTCAGGAAGCGGTTCTCCGAGAGGCCGTCTTTGGTGACGGCTCGATCCACCTGCGCCTGGACGGGATCCAAGTCGTTCGCTTCGATGCAGGCGGCCACGCAGCGCTCGCACCCGGTGCATCGCGTGGCATCCATGAGGATGGCCTTCATCAGACCCTCGCTTCCTCCCCGTACAGCGCTTCGGCGATCTTCGCACCCGCCCCGGGGCGAAGCTGCCAGTACACCGCCGAGATGCGGTCGAAGAAGAAGAGCACCACGTGCACCAGCTTCGTGAACGGCATGAGGACGAACAGCAGCTCGGCGCTCAGCAGGTGCGTGAGCATCATCGCGTTCCAGGGAAAGGGATTCACACCCGGATGTCCGGCCACGTAACCCGACAGGAATGGCAGGATGACCAGCGGGAGCAGGAGAAAGTCTGTTGGCCGGCTCACCATCCGATGCCGGGCGGCGAACGTGCGAAGACTCAGGAGCAGGAGACCGCACGCGATGGTGAGCAGGGTGAGGACGTCGGCCGTGTCCCGCCCCAGCGCCGGCAGCCGCACGCCGAGGAAGTGCTCCCAGAGCACGATGTGATCGATGAGTAAGGGAGGAACCAGGACGATGCCGATGTGCATGAGAAACGACGATGCCGTGAAGAGTTCGGTTCCCGGCTGCATGTGACGGACGGGTACGGCCCAACTCAGCGTTTCCCTGGCGACGCTCTTCCAAGGGACCCCGCGCAGCCTGCGCCCCTTCTTGGAGGAGATGAAGTACAGCTGCAGCGCCACCTGGCGCCCTAACCCGAGCATCATGATGAGGAAGCTCAGGGCGAAGAGCGGACCCTTGGCGAACGCGATCCAGGCGTCCACGCTCATCAAACTTCCCCTTTCTCTCAGACCTCGAGCAGGGCCGCGGCTTCCTTGCGCTCGGCCGGGGGCGTGCCCCCGGGGATGTCGATGGCCCGCAGGATGAGGTCGTGAAGACCCACCACCCTGCACGGAAGGTGGTAGTGTTCCACGATCTCTTTGAGCTGTTTCTTGCAGTTGGCGCAGGGCGCCACCACGAGATCGGCGCCCGTGCGCTCGATCTGCTCCGCCTTCACCTTCCCCGCGATCTCCATGCGGAACTCGTGGAGCTCGTCGATGGAGACGAGCCCACCCCCACCACCGCAGCAGAAGTTGTCGGCGCCCCTGGGGGTCATTTCCACGAAGTCGGGGATAAAGGAGCGAAGAATCTCCCGAGGTTGCTCCACGATCCATCCCGAGCGGGCAATGTTACAGGGGTCGTGGTAGGTGACTCGCTCCGTGATGACGTCAGGGTCCAGCGTGATCTTCCCCTGGCGGAGGCAGTCGAGGGTGTATTCCATGAAGTTGTAGACTGGGGGCGCCGACTTCCCCATGAACGCGGGGATGAAATCGTGGGCCGCGCGGGACGCGTGGCCACACTCGCCGATCAGGATGTTCCGGCCTTGCAGCCGGTGCACCTCCGAGACGAGCTGCTTGATGATGCTTTCGAGGTGCCAATCGCTGTAGAAGAGGCCGTAGTTGATTCCGTCATAGTTGCAGAGGCCGATGGTCCACCGATCCCAGTCCCCGGCGGCATAGAGGACCGCGGCGTTTCCCATCAGCGTGTCGGGCTCCATGAGGTAGTCGCTGACGGCGCAGAAGAAGACGTAGTCTCTCCCCGTCTTGTCCGTGGGGAACTCCAGCTTCACGCCGAGACTCTCCGCCATCTCCTCCGAGAGGAAATCCAGGACATCCAACAGTCCCGCTCGCGGTACCTTCGACGTGTTGTGGGTCTCGCCCAGGAGCTGCTCGCGTACGCTCACCTGGAGCGCCTTGGGGACGATGCCGATCAGGCTCAGGAGGTAGCGCCCCAGGCGCGTGATCAAGCCATGGTCGAAGCCCAGCGGGCAGGAGCGGGTGCACCGCCGACAGACTGTGCATCGGTAGAAGACGTCTCCCATCTCATCGATGAGATCCTCGGTGAGTTCGAACGGAGTTGAAAGCCGCGAGCTCGCCCACCCTCCGAGGGTGAAGTACCGCCGGTAGATGTCCAGGAGGATATTGGTCCGGTAGCAGGGGATGTCGCGCGGGTCACCGGAGGCCAGCAGAATGGGACAGGCCACCGCACACCGGTTGCACTTGGCGGTGGAGCGGCTGTAGCTGTCCAACAGCGGCTTGTAGTCCGTGTATTCCAGCACCCAGGCAAAGGCTTCCAGAAACCGGTCCACCAGCTTCTCATCGGGGCGCTGCAACACGTGGTAGGGGAAGACGCGTCTCCGCGGGCTCGGTGCCTCGCCCTGGTACCCGGCTTCGGCTTCCATTCCAGAATACCTCCCGGCATGCGTGTGCCACGTGACCGATGGGCAAGCGGCGTACCATATGAGCGCCGGTTTCGACTCGTCGGCGAGTGGTTCGCACGTATTGCTGCATTCCACTTGGATGAACGCCAGAGCGGGATCGCAGGAGGCGCGCGGATTCGGGCTGCCGAGCGCGTGGCGAGAGCACTCGATCATGTTGCGAATGTTGCAACCCCATGGTGCACTGCATCGGAGACTGCAACGCCCCACGAGAGCACGTCGCGGCCAGTGCCTCTCCTCGGCGTCCGCTGAGCGAGGTACTTCCGGTGTTCTCGCCGTCAACGCGGGGCCACGAAGGCACGGACAAGCCCGGGCACGCGTGTTGCCGTTCGCGTTCTCGGACGCCTGCTGCAAGGGAGATCATGCGCGTTGGGATCCCGCTCCTGGACGACCGGGTCGCCCCCCGGTGCACCTTCGCGGACTCCGTCCTCGTGGTAACGACCAAGCGACGGCGGATCCAGGACCAGGTCGTGGTCCCGCTTCCTGGAACCACGTGGGCCGACCTCGCCGCCGTTCTCTCCGAGCACGCGGTGGACACCTTGGTGTGCGGGGGAATCAGCCAATCCACGCGAGAGTCGATGGACGCCCGCGACGTGGCGATCATCGACAACGTGGCAGGAACCACGGATGAGATTCTGGAGGCACTTCGCAAAGAGCGGATCTACCCGGGCTTCGGCCTGACTCCCGCGAGCAGCGGCGGAGACGGTGGGATGCGGGGGCCGGCTGCTGGGACAATGAGGCGACCGGTGGCCAGGACGGCCCTGAACTGCCTGGAATGCGCCGACCGACGCTGCTTGCGGGGGGAGCCGTGTCCGCACGTTTCCGTGCCGCCCAGCGAGGCGTCGTCGGACGAGAGCCAGACCATCCTGGAAGCCGCGTGGGACGTGGCCCTCGAGAAAGAGCGGACCCTCTGCCGGTTGGCGGAGGTCGTGTATTTCGCGCTCGAGATGGGATATCGGAAGGTGGGCGTCGCCTTCTGCGTGGACCTCCAGGAACCCGCCGCGATCCTCACCGGAGTCCTGCGACGGTTCTTCGACGTGGTGCCGGTTTGTTGCCGTGTGGCGGGAATCGTCCCGCCGGGAGGGGCAACGAACGCGGACCATGCACCGAGTGGCGAAACGCTGTGCGACCCGCGGGGGATGGCGTGGGTGCTGAACGACGCCAAGACCGACCTCAACGTTCTGGTGGGCGTGTGTGTGGGAGCGGACTGCGTCTTCAATCGGGAAGGCAAGGCACCGGTGACGACACTCTTCGTGAAGGACAAATCGTTGGCGAATAACCCGATCGGGGCCGTGTACTCTCACTATCACCTGAACGACATCTGACGAGGTGCCCGGCCCCAGGCACCGAGTGTACCCTCGGAAGGAGTGTTCCTATGGTCACCGCCGCGCTGAACGCCGTCGGATTCTGCGCCCACTATTCCCAACAGGGAGATTGGGCCTTCGACTACGCCCTCGAGCTTTCCAGGAGCCACGAGATCCAGCTCAACGTCTTCCACTTCCTGGCGGATCCCTACGATCCGAAGGCGGTGGCGCCCACGTACCTCTCCCCCGCGGACCTGCGGCGGCTTGTGGTGGAGCGCGAGCGCGAACTCCGCATGTACTACGACGAGCGGGCTGGCGACTACCTGGAGGTCGGCTTCCGCCTGTGTGAAGACAAGGAATGGCTGGAGCTTCACCGGTGTTTGATGGAGCGGGAGTTTGAAATCCTGGTCCTGGGGTACGTGGCGCGAGAGGCGAAGTTCGCCGGGAAGCCCATCGAGGAGTTCGCCGAGAGCTTCGTGTGTCCGG
>CAYWNR010000109.1:0-9126 GCA_964459705.1 uncultured Gemmatimonadaceae bacterium
GGCCGTCCGACTGCTCGAACGTGACGCGCTGGCCGGGCGATTCGATCATCGTCCGCACGCTGCGCCCTTCCTGGAAGTGGCGCCAGGTGTCCTTTCCCTCCTGATCCACGAGGGCGGGATGGTGGCCGTGCTTGATGGTGCCAACCTTGCGACCGCGTCGGACGAAGTCCTGCAGCATGGCCACCACGAGCGTGGTCTTGCCGGCGTCCTTCTTGCCGATTACCGAGATGACTCGCGTTCCCGCCACAGCTCCTCCGCCCGCGTGAGATCCTCGGCTGCGTTGACGTTGAAGAAGAGCTCCTCGGGATCGCCGAACGTCCGGACGGTCTCGATCGGCAGCCGCCCGACGCGCACCGCGTCATGGAAGCCAATGGCCTGGTAGTCCTCGTCGTCCAACCGTTCAGCCATCGGCGCGGCGCACGCGGGACCGTAGACGGCGCACAGCGGTTCTATCCCGCGCCGGCCGGCGCTCTCCGGCAGGAATACGTCGTAGTCGGCGACCCCGTTGATCAGGGCCTCGAGCAGCTTGATGGGCACGAACGGCATGTCCCACGCCAGCACCAGCACGGGTCCCTCTCCGGCGGTGACCGCAGCATAGAGGCCGCCGAGCGACCCGCAGTTCGGCCGGGGGTCCGCGACCACCTCGAGCCCCGGAACCCACGTGGCGGCATCCTGGGCGTTCGCGATCAACGTGGGTGCCTGTCCGGTGGCCGCCTTGATCCGCCCAACGAGCCGATCGACGATCCGCTCACCGCCCACGCGCTCCAGGCCCTTCGCCTGACCACCGAAGCGACTTGCCGTTCCTCCAGCCAGAATCGCCGACCGCATGCTAGACCCGTTGCCCCCGCGCGTGCTCCAAGAGATTCCCCGTGGCGAAAGGTAGTATGGGGTCCAAACCAGGCGCTGTCACGGGAGATGGACCTGCGGCGTCCCGCTCACCGCGCGACCGACGAGCGTGAGCCCGCTCCGCCGCGCGATCGTCGCGGCCAGCGTCGACGGCACAGAGGGCGTCGCGATCCAGGCGAGTCCCGCGCGCGCCGCCTTGAACGCCAACTCGGCCGAGATCCGGCCCGTGACCATGAGGCCGAGCCCGGGAAGCGGCCGACGGGCCAACAGTGCGGCCCCGATCACCTTGTCCACCGCGTTGTGCCGGCCGATGTCCTCCGCATGGAACGGCAGATCGCTCCCGTCGGTGAGGGCCGCCGCGTGGATCCCGCCCGTGTCCTGATACCGCTCGCCCAGCGCGAAGAGCTGCTTGAACAGCACGCGCATGGTCTCCACGGGCGGTGGCTGTCCACGAGCCGGAGCGGAAGGGCTCGCGTTGGGGTCGCCGAGAAACACCGGGACGGCCCCGCATCCCGACGCCAGCACCCGCGTGCGGTTCTCCGACGCGATGGCCGCCACGCGCTCGGGCACGACGTCCGCCGAGAAGCCCAGGTCGGTGGCGCAGGGACGCAGTGAAATGAGGTCGTCGAGCGTCTCGATGTACCCCTCGCCGTGCAGCCACCCGACCACCAACTCCTCCAGGTGCTCGGGGGTGCACATCCAGGCGACGGCGGGCGACCCGTTCACTTCGAGCCAGACGGTGACCTCGTCCACGAGCGCCAGGTCCGGACCACGGCCGCGGCGCGCGCCGGACGACGGCGGCTCAGGATTCGCCGGCATATTCGGCGAAGAGATCGTCGTCCTCCTCGATACGGACCGTGTCGAGCGCAACGCCCGCGGGCAAGTGGCCGGCCAGGCGCTCCCACACCCAGACCGCCAACGCCTCCGCCGTGGGAATCGTCCGCCCGTACGCGAACTCGGGCAGGTCCAGGTTGAGGTGGCGGTGGTCCAACGGGTCGCGGACCTCAGCCGCCAGCAACCGGTCGAGCGCCGCCAGGTCCATCACCATCCCCGTGTCCGTCGAGATCGCGCCGCGCACCGTGACCGCGCACCGGTAGTTGTGTCCATGCCCGTGCTCCCGCGCGCACAACCCGAACACCCGCGCATTCTCCTCGGCCGACCAGTCGGGCCGATGATAGCGATGCGCAGCGCTGAACCGGACCACGCGAGACAACTTGGCATGAGGCATGGGGGCAATCTAGAGGCTCAGACGCTTAGACGCCTAGACGCGCAGGCGGTCTTAGGTCCTAAGCGTCTAAGCGTCTGCGCGTCTGCGCGTCTAGAAAATCCTCACCGCCATCGCCTTGACGGAAAGAACGACGTTCGTCCCGATCTCGAGCCCGAGGTCCGCCAGCGCGGACGGCGTGATGCGGACGACGATCTCCGTCCCCACGTCGGCGGTCACACGAATGTGCCCGCGTCCGTCGTCGCTGATGCCGGTCACGCGACCGGGGAATTGGTTGCGCACGCTTGACGCGAAGGCCTGGCGCGAGATCACGATGTCATCAGGGGAGAGGGCGATCGTCACCGGGCCCTC
Source organism: uncultured Gemmatimonadaceae bacterium (assembly GCA_964459705.1). Lineage (GTDB taxonomy): Bacteria > Gemmatimonadota > Gemmatimonadetes > Gemmatimonadales > GWC2-71-9 > JAOTWJ01. The sequence goes on from CAYWNR010000109.1 coordinate 2,423, forward strand.
GCGGTCGGAGACGATGGTGAGCGCGAGCGGGCCCGCACGCACGGTGCGGCTGCCGGAGCCAGGCGGCAAGTCGATCCGGAACAAGTTTTCCGGGGTGACGCTGTCGAGCCGGCCTTCCACCAGGGCAAAGAGCCGCGACGACCACCGGAACGCCTCCTCCAAGAGATGCGACGAAAGACAGATGGCTGTGCCAGTCTGCGCGAACCGCTGCAGGGCCGTGCCAAGCAACCCGCGCGCTGTGCGGTCCGCGGCGCTCAAGGGCTCGTCGAGGAGCAGCACCCGCGGCTGGACCAGAAACGCGCGCGCCACGGCCACGCGCTGCGTTTCCCCCCCGCTCAGGCTCCGACCTTGCCGGTCCGCGAGCTGCTCCGCTCCCACCAGCGCGAGCACGTCGCGGATCCGGGTTCCGGCGGCGCGCGGGCGCTCCCCGCGGAGCTTGAGCGCATACGCGAGGTTCGCCCGGACGCTCATATCGAAGAGCAGGGGATGCTGCTCCACCAGGGTGATCTGACGCCGCGCGGCAAGCGCATCCGCGCGCGTGCGGATCGGCTTCCCGGCCAGGCTCAGCGTTCCGCGGCGCGGGCGTTCGACGCCGGCGAGCACGCGCAGGAGCGTGCTCTTTCCCGCGCCGTTGGGTCCGACGAGCGCGGTGATCGTGCCCTCGGGCATCTCCAGCGCCGGCACGGAGAGGACCGTGCGCTCGCTGTAGCCATGCTCGAGGTCACGTATCGCCAGCATAGCCCCGACCCTGCAGCATGTGCAGCAGCACGTTGACCGTGAGCGCGAGCGCCAGCAGCACGAGGCCCAGGGCAATCGCCAGCGGGAAGTCGCCCTGCGACGTCGCCAGCGCCACCGCGGTCGTCAGCGTCCGCGTCTGATGCCGGATGTTGCCGCCGACCATCATGGCCGCGCCCACTTCCGCGAGGACGCGCCCAAACGCCACGACCACGGCGGTGAGCAACGCGAACCGCGCTTCGCGCGCCACGGCGAGGTGGACCCGCCACGCGGGCGCGCCCAGCGTGAGGGCGGTTCGGCGGACCCGTGGATCCACGCCCTGAACGGCGGCCGCGGTAAGTGCCGCGGCGATGGGGGCCGCCAGCACCACCTCGGCCACGACGATGGCCCACCAGGTGTACAACAGGCCGAACCCACCGAGCGGTCCCTCACGAGCCAGTAAGAGCCAGACCAGGAGTCCCACGATCACCGTCGGGAAGGCGAGTGCGGTATTCAACACGGTGAGTGCCACGCGCCGCCCGCGAAACCGCGTGGTGCCGACCGCGAATCCGACGGGCACCCCGACGAAACACGCGAGCACCGTCGCGGTCAGCGCCACTCGTAATGACAACACGGCGATCCCAAGCACTTCGGGATCGCCGTGCACCAGGAGCGTCAGTGCGCGTCGCAGGCCGTCGGCCAGCATTCGGTCGGAATCAGAAGCGGAAGGAGTATCCGAGTCCCACCAGCAGCGTCGGGTGCGCGGTCCACTCGGTGTCCGAGGTCGTGCCCGAATTGAGAATCGGCGGAACGTTGGGTGCGCTGGGTGGCGGGAGGAAGTAGGTGCTGGGGTAGCTCAGCCTCCAGAACTGCAGGCGCCCCTCCGTGCGGAGCGAGATGCGTTCCCCGACGTACATGCGAAGCCCGAGCAGGGGGCCGCTCACGAACCTGGTCCGGAGGCTGAAGGCGGAGCTGTCCTCAGCGACCTTGGCTCCGAACCCGAAGCCGAGACTGCCACCGAGGTACGGAGCCAGGCCGTGCCAGGTCTTGTCGCCGGCGAGGAGAATCGCCAGCCCCACGTCGGCGAGCAGGAACGGTTGCTTCACCGGACCGGTGATCCGTGGGTCCGTGACCGCCGCCGGATTCGCAACCATCCGCTCGAGCCGACTCCAGGAAACGGTCGCGAAGACGTCTGTTGGTCCGGTGAGTTTCATCTCGAAACGGACGCCGGCACCGGGTCCGTTGGCGGGTCCGATCCCAAGCTTGCCGGACGATCCCCCGATCAGGCTGCCCAGGACGATCACGCTCGTGCGCTTGACGAGCGGCTTGTACGGGGAATGTGCCGGGTCGTAGCCGACCTGCGCATGCAGCGCGCTGACGGGCAGCAACAGTCCCGCGACCGCAATCAGTCCAAACGCGACGGGGCGCGCGACCTTTGACATCGTTGGGGGGTTCTCCTAGAATGGTCTAACTTACGGTGAAAGAACAATCTAGCTCTGGCCTGCCGGTGCTTCCACCCTCCCGCTTCCTGCTCGCCATCCTCTTGGTCACGACTGCCTTCCCGGCACCGGTGTTTGCGCAGCGGCGCTACCGGGTGGCGACGGACGAGAATCTGCGTCTCGAACCGGCCGCCGACGCGGCTCTGTTAGCGCGCGTCAACGCCCAGACGGAAGTCCGCGGAGACGAAGAGCGCGGTGGTTGGGTGCACGCGACGCTCGAGGGTTGGATCTGGGCGGCGTCCACGCGGGCAGCGGGGAACGGCGACTTCGATCTGCGTGTCATACCCCCCGAAGGCGAGAATCTCCGCGCCGAACCCAACGGGCGTGTGGTGGCCCGGCTCCAGTCGGGGACGCTGCTGAACCGGGTTGGCCGGCGCGGCGATTGGATTCAGGTACGCCGGGCCGCGTGGATGTGGGGGCGGTCGCTGACGGTGCTGGAGCCGCCGGCGGCTCGGGCCCCGACACCCTCGACGGTCGCGACACCACCGAGTACCGCGACGAGTTCCGCGACGCTCGATCGATATGTGTTGCCGCCGGGGACGCGGCTGTTTGGGAAGCCGGATGGAGACACGGTTGGCGCGTTGGTCACCCGTGCCCCCGCCCGCGTGTTGGCACGGACGGACGGCTGGGCGCGGGTGCTCGTGGAAGCGTGGGTGCGGGAGGACGGGCTCATCCCGGCAGATGATAGCGTGCTGGAGGGGATCACGGCCGCGGAAGTGCGGGGAAGCGGCACCGCGTACGTGGGCCGGACGTTGCGCTGGACGGTCGAGCTCATCGCGGTGCAGGTCGCGGACGAGCTTCGGAAGGAAATCTCCGCCGGCCAACGATACATGCTGGCGCGCGGGCCTCTCCCCGAGCTGGGATTCGTCTATGTGCTGCTCACCGAAGCGCAGGCGGCGGCCGTCGCGCGACTGCAGCCGCTGACGCGCCTCACCATCCTGGGTCGCGTGCGGACGGCGCGCTCCCGATACCTCGGTAATCCCGTACTCGACCTGGTGGCATTCGCGGTCGACGAACAGCCGTGAAGGGAGGCGACCGCGTGAACGAACTGTTGCGCAAACGGATCGACCGTCACCTCGAGAACCTGACGGACGACCACGGCTACCTGCTCCTCGACTTCGTCGAGTTCCTCGAGTCGAAGTACGGGGAGGAAACCCGCAAGCCGTCCACGATTGAACGCATCAGCGAAGGGGTGGAAGACGCGATGCGCGCCGGCCGCGTACCGGTCGTGGCGATCCGGGAAACCATGAAAGCGATGAACGCGGCATCGCGCATGATGCAGCGGCTGGCCGACGCGGGGCAGTCCGCGGTGAACGAGCTGAACCGGTCGATGGCCAACGCGGAGGCCGGCGGGGCGGCTGACACCCCCGGGGAGGGCGCCGCGCCGGATCCCGCTCCTGCGGGGGAGACGGTGATCTCCGAAGAGACCGTGCACCCCGAAGAGCGGGAGACTGAACCCTCGGCGTGAACACCGATGTGACGACCTGACGATACAGGTGCCTGGGGCGCGTCCCGCGAGCCACCGGACCTGCTTGATTCCCGGTTTCACGCGACGTACCTTCCGCTATGGAACCCCGAAGGATTCACCGCACGACCCGCCGAGCGCGCTGCGCCGGGCGGGTCGTGCTGCGTTGGGAGCCGGCTCCGTGAGCACGTTACGCCCAGGCTACAGCCTGACCTTCGATGACGTCTTGCTCGTTCCGCGACACTCCTCGGTGCATCCGAGCGACGTGGACGTCCGCAGCCTGTTCACGCGCGGCATCTCGCTCAACGTCCCACTCGTCTCAGCTGCCATGGACACGGTGACGGAGTCGGAGATGGCCATGGCGATGGCGCGCGCCGGCGGGCTCGCCGTCATCCACAAGAACATGAGCATCGACCGGCAGGCCGCGGAAGTGGATCGGGTCAAACGTTCCGAGAGCGGGATGATCCTCAATCCGATCACGCTCGGCCCCGAGCGGCCTATCACGGAAGCCAAGCAGCTCATGGCGCGGTTCAAGATCTCGGGTGTCCCGATCGTGGACGACCGCGGACGCCTCGTGGGGATCATCACGAACCGCGACCTCCAGTTCGAGCGCCGGATGGAGCGCCCGATCCGGGAGGCGATGACGCGGGACCACCTCGTGACCGCCCCGGTCGGGACGACGCTCGACGAAGCGGAACGGATCCTCGGCGAGCACCGCATCGAGAAGCTGCCCGTGGTGGACAATGAGGGCATCCTCCGCGGGCTGATCACCGTCAAGGACATCTTCAAGCGGCGCGACTATCCGGATGCCAACAAGGACCAGCACGGGCGATTGCGGGTGGCGGCGGCGCTGGGGGTCAATCGCGATACGCCCGCGCGGGCGAAGGCGCTGCTGGACGCTGGAGTGGACGCGCTCGTCGTCGATTCGGCGCACGGCCATTCGGAGGGGGTACTGCGAACGGTGAGTGAGCTTCGCGACCGCTTTCCCGACGCGCAGCTCGTGGCCGGCAACATCGCAACGACCGCGGGCGCCAAGGCCCTGGTCGAGCGCGGCGTCGACGCGGTGAAGGTGGGGATCGGTCCGGGTTCGATCTGCACCACGCGCGTCGTCACGGGCGTGGGCGTGCCGCAAATCACCGCCATCCTCGACGCGGTGGCCGGCGCGGGCGACGTGCCCGTCATCGCGGACGGCGGAGTGAAGTACTCGGGTGACGCGGTGAAGGCGCTGGCCGCGGGCGCGTCGAGCGTCATGATGGGGTCCATGCTCGCCGGCACCGAAGAGAGCCCCGGTGAGAGCTTCCTGCTCGAAGGACGCCGATTCAAGATGATTCGCGGCATGGGGTCGCTCTCCGCCATGCAAGACGGATCGGCCGACCGCTATTTCCAGGAGGGCGAGATCTCGGCGCAGAAGCTGGTGCCCGAGGGAATCGAGGGGCGCGTCCCCTACCGCGGCCCCGTGGGCGACGTGCTGTTCCAGATGGTGGGCGGGATCCGGAGCGGGATGGGGTACTGCGGCGTCGCCTCGCTCGCGGCCCTGCAAACCGACGCCCAGTTCATTCAGGTCACGTCGGCCGGCCTCCGGGAGTCGCATCCGCACGATGTGGTCGTGACTCGGGAAGCGCCGAACTACAGTCTCTAGGAAGGACGTGAGGGGTGCCGACTCACGTCCTCACGTCCTCAGCGTTGGTCAACGGTGCGCGCTGCGGCAGCCTCCTCTCCTGGCCTGCCGGCGCGTCTCGCGAGGGGCAACGGCACCCACCTATTTCGGCGATCTTGTAGATACGTCCATGCCCTGGTTCCATCCATAGGGCTTTGATGTCCCTGCATGTAAGAGCGACTTAAGCAGAAGGGTCCGGCGTGTGTCGCGGGCGCGGTCATTGTCGGCGTTCATGCGGTCGGACCAAGCCTGGTCAACGTGCTAGCACCAGGCGCCAGCGTAGAGAAAACACCCCGATGACGGCGCCGCCGGCAGCACCGAACAGTGTGCCGAGCCCGCCTGCCCTGGCGATGCACCCCGCGCCGCATTGGGGACTGTCCCCACCACCCTGAAAGACGAGCGCCAGGCCGAACCCAAGCGCTGCCCCCGCCAGTCCCCCGATAGTCGCGTCGCGCTTCCAGTGAGTCCCGTCCGACTTCCAGACCCGCGCGACTGAGTCTCTCGGCACGCGATTAGGATGTTAGTACCGCACGATCGACAGCTCGGTATTCGACCACGTCAAGTGCTAGTACCTGGTCCGTGAACAGCGTTAGATGTCCGGTGAGCCGGCCGCCGCGGAGGAGTTCTACACGCACGCGGTCGCCTTGGTGCAACCCTGGGTCCGTCGCGACCTGCGCCTCCACACAGTGAACACGGACAAGGGTGGCGCCGACCACCAGCGCAAGGGCCACCCCTGTCCTTAAGCGATAGGTAGACCCCAAACTCTCTCTCGAGGACTTTGTCTCTTGCGTCACCGGTGGGCCCTCTCAGAAGCCAGCGTACTGAAGCAGGTGATCACTGTAGGGGGCAGATCCATTGTTCCAGCCGGAGCCTGCCAACGCGGGTGAGACACCGGTGATGCGAATTTAGTGAGCCTCCACCGGCATCATCTCCTCCTCAGCGAGGCTGATGACCTCGGTTTCGGGGGTACGATGATGATCCCTCCCCGCCTTGAGATCGTCAATCCTGGGTGATTCTACGAGGTTGGTTGTCGCCGCATCGGCTGGCGTGGCCGGTTTGTTGATCCACACGGCAGTTGGCAACGTGCCGGGCGTCGGCGTCCCGCGCGGGAAGCGTTCCGGATGCGCCGCGTACGCGGCTGCCAGCACGCGCGCGCGGTCCGCTAGGCGCTGGGCAGCGAGGCCGTGATGGACGTCGTGGGGCGTCAGCATCGCAAGGCCACTGTGCCGGTGCGCGGTGTTGTACCACGCGAAGAGCGGCCCGAAGAGCTGCCGGGCGTGCTCCAGCGAGCCAAACCGCTCCGGGATCGCCGGTCGGTACTTCGCCGTCTTGAACAGCGCTTCCGAGTACGGATTGTCCGTCGAGGTGT
>CAYWNR010000110.1:0-9078 GCA_964459705.1 uncultured Gemmatimonadaceae bacterium
GGCACGCCGGAATAGACGCGGTCGGCCAACCAGTCCGCCCCCTTCTTGGTGGCCTTGATGACGGCGGCGGCGTGCACGCCGGTGGCTGTGCGGAAGGCATCCCGTCCCACGATCGGCATGTTGACCGGAATCGGAACGCCCACGGCCGCGGACACGAGCTGCACGTACTCGGGTAGCCGAGTGAGATCGTCGTTTCGCCAGCCGAGCAGCTTGAGGTTGACCAGGAGCTGCTCGATGGGCGTGTTGCCCACGCGCTCGCCGACGCCCAGCGCCGTGCCGTGGACGCGCGTCGCACCGGATTCGAGCGCCGCCAGGGTGTTGGCGACGTCGAGACCGCGGTCGCGGTGGCCATGCCAGTCGATGCCGACCTCCGCGGCGACGCCCAGCTCGACCAGCACGCCGCGCGTCCAACGCACCAAGTTCCGCACGCCCGCCGGAACGGCGGCGCCCACGGTGTCGCACAGACACAGCCGCTTCGCGCCCGCCTCGACCGCGGCGCTGAACAGCACGTGCAGGTCCGCGGGCGCGGCGCGGACGGTGTCCTCGGTCACGTACATCACGTCGAGGCCTTCGCGCACGGCGAACTCGACCGCTTCGCGCGTGTGCCGCAGCAACCGGTCGAGGTCCCATTCTTCCGCGTACTGGCGGATCGGGCTCGACCCGATGAACACGCACGCCTCGATCGGCACGCCCGTCTTCTGGACGACGTCCGCAATCGGCTGAATGTCGACGATCATCGTCCGGGCCGCGCAGTTCGCTTTGATCCGGAGGTGATGATTGGCGATCTCGCGGCACAACCGCTCCACCGCGTTCCGCTGACGCGGACCGGAGCCGGGGAGCCCGATGTCGGCCGTCTCGATCCCCAGACTGTTCATCAGGTGGAGGATCTCGATCTTGACGTCCGTGGGAGGATCGACCACGGAGGGACTCTGGAGCCCGTCCCGCAGCGTCTCGTCGTCCAGCATGGCGGCGGTGGGCTGAGCGGTGGAATCGTCCGCCGCCCAGTCGTGAATCAGGTGGTCCTCGGTCAGGTTGGAGGACATGTGCCGGTTACCGTGCGGCGGCGGCCCGACCGAATTCTCGGGCCCGATCGAGGAGCGACGCGGCCGTCTCTTCGTCGCCCTGTGCGCGATGGATCATTGCGAGGTGGTACACACTGCTGACCTCCCCGATTCCCTCGTCCATGCTCGCGCGAAACTCGCGCGCCGCCTGCTCGAGGCGCTGTTGGCGTTCATGGACCACGCCCACATGGTACCGCGCCATGAGATACTCCGGGGTGAGCGTCGAGCACTTCTCGAAGTGCTGCATCGCCTGGTCCAGCTCGCCGGCGTGGAAGAGGGCGATGGCCAGCCGGTAGTGCGCCGCGTTGTAGCGGGCGTCGATCTCCAGGCAGTGCCGGAACGCGCGGATGGCCGACGGCATGTTGCCCCGGTGATAGTAGGCCACCCCGAGGTCGTACGCGCAGAGGACGAACTTCGGCGCCAACTCGAGCGCGTGCTCGTACTGCTCGATGGCCTGGTCGAGCGTCCCCTGATGGAAGTAGATCGTGCCCAGTAGGTGGTGGGCGAGCGCGTGGTCGGGCTCCATCTCCACCAGCCGCTCCAGCTCTTTGCGGGCTTCGCCATGCCGGCTCTCCATCTCGTGGCGCAGCGGCACCAGGAGTCGCTGGTCCACCCAGGCGTCCCGAAGGAACATCCCGCATTCGGCGCAGAACTTGTCTTGCTCGGCCGCCTGGCGGCCGCAACGTTGGCAACGCATGATGATCTCCCCCAAGCCGGCTTGATCCCCCCGCCGCTCCAAAGATGCGCGCAGGGCCCGCGCCCTTCAACAAGACGCCCAGACGCCTAGACGCACAGGCGGTTGTCGGGCTTAGGACCGCCTAGGCGTCTGAGCGTCTAGGCGTCTTTCTGGTGTACACCGTTCGGAAGCCCAAAGCCTGCGCCAGTTGGCAGTCATCGCACCCGTCCGGCAGGTCGTCGCGCCGGATTGGATCGGCGGCCACCTCGAATCCCATCGCCTCGTACAGGGCCACGACCTCGGGCGTCCGCATCGCGTCCGTGATGAACCGGCGCTCCCACCCCGCGGCAATCCGTACGGGGTCGGGGGCCAGCTGCGCGTCGGACAACATCCGGCGGGCTTCGGCCTCGACGACGCCCGACAGCCGGCGCGCCAGGTCGTCGTCGTCGTCGAGAGTCGGGGCGTCGTCGCGCGGGCTCACGCGTCCGTTCCCGCCGGCTCCGCGGCCAGGCGCTCGAGCCGCCGGTGGCCGAGCACCGCCGCGCCCAGCGCGGCCATGAACTGGACCAGATCGCCGGCCGGCACGTTCACGGTGGCCTTGAGCTGATCGCGAATGATGCTGGCCATCCGTTCGAATCGCAGAATCCCGCCCACCAGCGTGAACTCCGGCTCCATCCCCACCCGCCGGAGGAGCTGCACGGAACGTCCGACGAGCGACACCACCGCGCCGTGCATGATGTCGGCGGGGGCCACACCTTGCGAGAGGTGATTGATCACCTCGGACTCGGCAAAGACGGCGCACACGCCCGAGATGGGGATCGGCTCCTTCGACGTCGCCACGAGGGCGCCGATCTCCTCCGTCGCGAACCCCATGTAGCGCGCCGTCTTTTCGAGAAACGCGCCCGTGCCGGCGGCGCACTTGTCGTTCAACCGGAAGCTCTTGACCTTCGCTCCGGCGTCCAGGCGGCTCGCCTTCATGGTCTGGCCGCCGATGTCGAGGATGGTGCGTGTGCCGGGGAAGAGATGGGCCGCGCCGCGCGCCGCGGCGGTGAGGTCCGTGACCTGTGCGTCGCTCAACCCGACTTGATGACGACCGAAGCCCGTCGCGACGGTGTAGCCGATGGCGTCCCGGTCCAGTCCGGCCTGGGCGACGGCCGCCGCCAGCGCCTGTTCGGCGATCTGCGTGAGCTTGAACCCCGTGGGGAGCAAAATGTGGCCGGCGATCTGGTCGCCGTCTTTCAGCACGACGACCTTGGTGTACGTCGAGCCGACGTCGATGCCCGCGGTGTAGGTCGTCATGCGTCCTGCCGGGCTGGGGTTCGGGCGGTCAGGATGTGATCCAGGGCGAACAGGGCGGCGCCGAGCGCGCCCATGTAGTGTGACTCCTCGCTGACGTTCACCGGCACGCCGAGGCTCTCCTGGAGGGTCTTGATCATAGCGACATTCCGCGCCACGCCGCCGGTGAACGTCACTTCCGGCTCGATGCCGACGCGCCGGAGCAGCCCGGCGGAGCGCCCCGCGATCGACTGGTGCACGCCGAGCAGGATGTCGTCGATTTTCTTTCCCTTGCCCAGCCACGACAACACCTCCGACTCCGCGAACACGGTGCACGTCGTGCTGATCTTCACGGGTCGCTCGCCACCCAGGGCCGTCGGGCCCAACTCGTCGAGCGGGATGTCGAGCGCGCTCGACGCCGCGCCGAGAAACCGGCCGGTGCCGGCCGCGCACTTGTCGTTCATGCAGAAATCGAGGATCTCGCCGGTAGGCGCGACGCGAATGGCTTTCGTGTCCTGGCCGCCCATATCGACCACGGTCCGCGTATGGGGGAACATGTGGACCGCGCCGCGGCCGTGACAGCTGATCTCGGTGACCTGGGTGTTGCCGAAGGTCACCTTGTACCGGCCGTATCCCGTCCCCACCACGTATTCGACTTCTTCTTCCCGGAGATCCCCCGACTTGAGGGCTTCGTGGAACGCGTGCTCCGCCGCGCGGATCACGTTGGCGCCGGTCATGGTGAGGGCCCGGGCAACGATGCGCCCGTGCTCGTCCACGATGACGGCCTTGGTTTGCGTGGACCCCACGTCCACGCCGGCTGCAAACGCCATGACCCCTCCCTAGGCGTTCCGGATCGCCGCCTGCGCCCGGCGGGAGGCGAGGCCCTCGAAGAAGGCGTCGATCCGGTTCTTGAGTTGTGCTTCGGACACGACGCGACGGTCCATCATGTCCGATTCGATGAATAGACTGGGCACGTCGCGCGCGGCCAACAGGGCCCGCCGGCTGTCGGCGAGCCCGGTCGAGACCGTACGGCAGCTCTTGATCGGGTGATACACCAACCCGTCGGCGTCCATCTCGTCGAGCATGTCGATCAGGATCTCGGTCTGGAAGAACATGTTGTCCATCGCGTCGCGTGTACCGATCAGCAATCCTTCGGCGAGGCTCTCCAGCGGATGGTCGAGATCGTACTCGAACCCGCGATTCGCGCCGCCCGAGGCGAACCGCAGGTAGGTGGAACCCACGAAGGTGCCACCCAACTCCGTGAACATCTCGGTGAAGCGTCGGAAGATGGGATAGCAGGGGACGCCGATGAACAGCAGGCGGTAGCGCTCGTCCGTGAGCGTGCCAATGCCGTGCGCGCTCTTGTACTCCAACTCCTCCACAAGGTCCGTGAAGTACGCGGCACCTTCGGGCGAGCCCCGGAAGCCGTTGGCGACGCCCAGGTAGATGGTCCCATCGGAGAGGGCGTTGAACACTGAGGGGCGGCTCCCGTTCAGCTCCAGGACCCGGCGCCACATCCGGTTCATGGTGTTGGCATGACCCATGGCTTCCCGCAGGCGGTCGATGTCGAAGGCCACGCCGCTCACGCGCTCGAGCACGGGGATCAGCTCCCGGAGCTGCGCCAGCACGTAGGTGCGATCGTTCTCGAAGTCGGGGTTCCCCGGCCACGTCTGCGCGCCCGCGGCGCGGCTTCCCGGCACGTCGAGCGTGATGGTGGGGATCTTGTACATCCGTTCCCAGATCTCGGCCCACTTGATGTACGTGTTGCACGCGTTGGTGTAGACGGCAATGGCCGGCTTGGGGATGCGGCCCATGGGAAGCGCTCCACCGCGGAGCTGCGTCGCGACGTCGGCTTTGACGTAGCCGCAGATGTCCGTCGAGTACCCCTGGTCTTCGGCCTCGTTGAGATACTCGTGCGCCACACGGCGCACCGCCGTCTGCAGGGAGTTGATCTCTGGGAAGACGATCGGAAAGTCGAACGTGCGGAGCAGCTCGACCAGGCTCCCCATCACGAACACGTACGCCCCGCCCCGGCCGGCTTCGGCCGCGGCGGTGAGCCCCGTGAACCACTCGCGGAACAGTCGGGCCCCGTCCGTGTTGCCGCGTCCCACGATCGTACCGTCCGTCGTGTCGGTTGCCATGCGGTCTCCGCTCACTCGAATAACAGGTTCTCGACGAACGTCTCCAGCTGGATCTCCAGCGATTCGAAGCTCGTCATGTTCTCCTCGAACTCGCTCACGAAAAACGGCACCCCCGCGTCCTCGAGCGCGCGGGTGTAGCCGACTTGCTCCTCCAGGCCCGGCTCGCACATCTTCGCGGCCGTGATGATGGCCGCCTGCGCGTTCGCTCCCCGAATGCGCTCCAGCAGCATCGCTTCCTTCGGTTTCCGCAGGTCGTGCTGCACCGGGCTGTACGACGACCGCTCGAGGTAGGCCTCGGCGAGCGCGCGCAGCGGGTCATCGTCCGCCGGCACGTCCTCCAGCAACCATCGCAGGCCGATCATGAGGTCGTCGTCCACCACGTCGCAGGAAAGCGCGATGGCGTGCAGCAGGTCGAGCGGCGGTTGTTCGCAGAAGCCGCCTTCGAACACGACCCGGATGCGATCCTTCCGTCTGGCCGGCCGGGTCAGGAAGAGCGGCAGGGCGGTACGGAGCAGCGCGTTGTGCTCCTCCCGCGGGATCGTGCCGCCGACCGCCATCAAGGCGTACGCCTCGTCGGCTGCCATGAGCCACGGGGAAGTGCGTTTGAGCGCGTAGAGATCGCGGAGCAGTCCCCGATTCTCGTTGTAGACCGCGATCGACCGCCGGAGCGCGTCATCCGTCACCCGGGACCCCGTGACATCCTCGATGGTGCGGCGCAGCCGGTCGTACTCGCCGCGGAGATACGTGGCGGCGTGGGCGGAGTTGGCATTCTGGGGCAGGTACAGGATCTGGCACGGGTACGGAAAGTTCCGGCCCCACACGCCGGCCAGGTTGCGCGCGGCGTCACAGATGGGATGCGTGATGAACAGCTCGAGCTCGATGTGTTTGCTCAGCACCAGTTCGAGTGACGTCTTCACGATGGAACAGAGATAGGAGCCAAACCGCGAGTCCGCCTGCGTGGGCTCCACCGGCCCGCCGCGCACTTTGAACGGCAGCATGCCCGCCGCGTGGGCGATTTCCTCGGGGAAGTAGACCTGGAAGTGGCCGGCGACCGTCCCGCCGGCTTCGCGCCACCGGCGCACCGTCGGATAGGACGGATCTTCCAGCAGGTCGCGGCACGCGGCCAGCACGCCGTCCAGCGGCTGGTCGTGCCAGTCGGGGAACGTCACGAGGTCGGTCATTGGTGCGTCCACGCCGGTCGCCGCTTTTCGAGGAAGGAGGTGAGTCCCTCGAGCGCGTCCTTGGTCGTCATGAGGTCCTGGAGGTACACCTGCTCGGCCGTCGCGAAGGCCGCGGGGCGCGTGGCGGCTTCGCCCGCCCGCAGCGCGCGCTTCGCAACCCGGAGCGCGGCGGCGCTGTGCCGGGCGATGCGGCGGCAGAGGGCGAGCGCCTCCTCGTCGACCCGATCGTCCGGCACCCGCTTTGCCACCAACCCCGCCCGCTCCGCCTCGGCCGCCGTCACCGGATCGCCGGTTAGTACGATCTCCGCCGCACGACCCGGCCCGCACAGTAAGGGAAGCAGCGGGCAGGCCGCCGGTGGGATGACGCCAAGCATGATCTCCGGCTGCCCGAAACTCGCGCCCTCCCCGGCCACGATGAGATCCGCCCCCTGGACCAGCTCGAATCCGCCGCCCAGACAGCGGCCGCGCACCGCGGCCACGGCCGGCAACGGGAAGTCGCGCAGCGCGGCGATCGTCTGCATGAACTCGGGAATGAGCTGCTCGAACTGCGGGGGCAGGTGCTCCCCCACGTCGGCGCCCGCCGAGAAGTGCTTCCCCTCGGCGCCGAGCAGCAGCACGCGGAGCCCAGGCTCCGCCGACAGCCGCACGAGCGCCTCGCGGATCTCGCCGAGCAGGGCCCGAGTCAGGATGTTGAGGGGCGGCTGGCTCAGCGTGAGCGTGCCAATTCCATCTTCAATTGTCACCTTTAGGCCCATTGGTGTACCCTCGTCTCTACCATTGCCTTCCTGGGTTCACGTCGGCGTGGACGGTGAGCAGAGCCGCTCCGGCTCAGACCGGCGGCACCGCTTTCGACCACGTGGTGCCGGGTCGCTCCAGGCTGTAGTAGACCTTGATTTCTTCCTGCTCCTCGAACATGCGTGGAACCACCTGCAGCGACATGCCGATCTCGATGTCCTGCTCGGGAACGGTCTCCCCGAACCAGGCGAGGGCCCGCCCGCCCTCCGCGAGATCGACGACACCGATGATGTACGGCGCCAGATCGTCGAAGCCGGTCGGGGCCGCGACGATCTTGGTGTAGGTCGTGAGCGTTCCCCTGCCGCTCAGCTCGACGAACTCGAAGTCGCCGCTCATGCAGGCGTGGCAGTCGGCCCGCGGGGGGAACGTGGTCGCCCCGCACCGCGTGCACCGCGAGCCCATGAGCCGGCCGTCCCGCAGATGTTGGGCGAACGCCGACACCTTGGTGTAAGGGGTGAAGTTGACCTTGCCGAACCATTTGAACATGGCTCAATCCCTCGTGAGGACCTGGACGAAGCAGTACTGTCCGATCCCCCCGACGTTGTGCGTGAGGCCGACGTCGGCGTCGGGGACCTGGCGCTCCCCGGCCTCGCCGCGTAGCTGTTTGGCGATCTCGTAGGTCATCGACACGCCGGTGGCGCCGATCGGGTGGCCCTTGGCCTTGAGGCCGCCGTCCACGTTCACCGCCACCGTCCCGCCGATGTAGGTCTGCTTGGCCGACACGAACGGGCCGCCCTCGCCCTTCTTGCAGAAGCCGAGGTCCTCGTAGGCCATGATCTCGGCGATCGTGAAGCAGTCGTGCACGTCGGCGACCTTCACATCGCGTGGGGCGATGCCCGCCATGGCGTACGCCTGCGCGCCGGCCTGCTCCGCGCTGGGGAGCCCCACCAGACTCGGCCGCCGCAGCACCGACATGCTGGCGGTGGCGCAGCCCATCCCGGAGAGCCACACCGGGTGCGGGGAGAGCGCCCGCGCCCGCTCCTCGCTCGCGAGGATGACGCAAGCCGCGCCGTCGGCGTTGGCGCAGCAGTCGTACACCTGGAACGGCGTCGCCACGTCTTCCGAGCTGCCGGCCTTCTCCTTCGTGATTTCCTTGCGGAACAGCGCGCGGGGGTTCATGGCGCCGTAGTAGTGGTTCTTGACGGCGACGTCGAGCAGGTGCTCGCGCGTGGTGCCGAACTCGTGCATGTGCCGCCGGGCGAACATCGCGTAGTAGCCCGGGAACGTGGTGCCGAAGCCCGATTCCCACTGCACCTCGCCGACCCGGCCCATCAGGGCGAGGATCTCGGGCGTGGACAGCTCAGTCATCTTCTGGCAGCCGATCACCGCCACCACCTCGTGCAAGCCCGATTGGATTGCCATCCAGGCGGTGCGGATGGCGGCGCTGCCCGAGGCGCACGCCACCTCGGTGAGCCACGTGGGCTTGGGCACGAGCCCCAGATACTCCTGCACGACACCGGCTACCGAACGCTGCTTGTGGTACTCGGGCACGGCACCGATCACCGACGCGTCGATCGCGTCGCGGTCGATCCCCGCGTCCTCCACCGCCTCCCGGAAGGCCTCGAACGCCAGCTCCTGGACCGTGGCGTCGCTGCGCCGTCCGAAGACCCCGTGGCCGAGGCCGATGATTCCCACTCGTGTCATCGCGATCTCACCTTCCGCCTACATGTACTGGCCGCCGTCGATCTTGACCACTTCGCCCGTGATATGGCGCGCGCGGTCGGAGCAGAGGAATGCGACCAAATCCGCGCATTCCTCGGCGGTGGCGAACCGCCCGAGGGCGGTCTCATCCATCGCCTTGGTCAGGAACTCGGGCGGGATGTGCTCCGCCATCTCCGTCATGACCATGCCGGGAGCGACGACGTTGACGTTGACGTTGAACTTCCCCAGCTCACGGGCGAGGGACTTGCTCATGGCGATCTCGCCGCCCTTGGACGCGGCGTAGTTGG
>CAYWNR010000111.1:0-9071 GCA_964459705.1 uncultured Gemmatimonadaceae bacterium
CCCACCACGCCCAGCGCCACGACGAACAGCTCGCCTTCGACGCTTTGCCAGTCGATCTCCACCCGGCGCTCGGCGTCCTGCGGCATGGTCAACAGGTTCGGGCAGTCCGCGCGATGGATGGAAATTCCGCGCCCTTGGGTCACGAACCCGACCACGGGGTCTCCCGGCACCGGTTGGCAACACTGCGCATACCGCACCAGCAGGCCGCCAAGGCCCTGGACCCGGACGCCGCGACGCAGCCGGAAGCGGTCGAAGACACGGCTGATGGCCGACGCCTTGGGCGGCTCCAGCTCCTCGGGTCCCCGATCCGGGAACAGCGCCCGAATCACCTGACCTGTCGGAACGTCGCCCCGTCCGAGCGCCTGGAACAGCCCGTCGGGCGACCCCACGGAGAGCTGCTGCGCGGCCCGAGCCATGGCCGCGTCGTCGGGTGGGCTGAGCCGCCGGCGCCGCACCTCCCGCTCGAGTATCTCGCGTCCGAGCCGCGCGCTCGTCTCCGATTCTTCCTTGTTGATCCATTGCCGCACTTTGTGCCGGGCCCGCGCCGTCCGCACGTGATTCAACCAGTCGCGACTCGGCCGTGGCTGCGGGCCGGTGAGAATCTCCACCGTGTCCCCGTTGCGCAGCGGACGGTGCAGCGGGGCGATCCGGCCACCCACCTTCGCCCCCTGGCAGCGCAGCCCGATCTCGGTGTGGACCGCGAACGCAAAGTCGATGGGCGTCGCGCCCGCCGGCAACCGCTTGACGTCGCCCTTGGGCGTGAACACGAAGATCTCGTCCTGGTACAGGTCGATCTTCAGGAACTCGAGAAACTCCTCCGGCGATCGCGCGTCCTGCTGCAACTCGAGGAGCTGGCGGAACCAGGAGAACCGCTGATCCATCTCGTCGGCCGTGCGGCCTTCTTTGTAGACCCAGTGCGCCGCGATGCCGTACTCCGCGGTCCGATGCATCTCCCGGGTACGAATCTGGATCTCGTACAGCTGCCCCCCCGGGCCGAAGATGGTCGTATGGAGAGACTGGTAGCCGTTGGATTTGGGGGAGGCGATGTAGTCCTTGATGCGTTCCTGGAGCGGCGTCCAGTGGTGGTGGATGACGCCGAGCGCATGGTAGCAGTCCCGCACCGAGTCGACGAGCACCCGAACCGCCATGAGGTCGTACACCTCGCTCAACGGCCGGTCGCCACGCTTCATCTTCTTGTAGATGGACCACAGGTGCTTGGGCCGCCCGCTCACGTCGAAGCTCGTGATCCCGGCGCGGGTGAACTCCTCCTGGAGCGGTTCCCGTAGTCGATCGATCAGCCCCTCCCGCTCCGCACGCGTGGCGCGCAGCTGGTCGGACACGGCCTGATAGTCGTCCGGCTCGAGGAACTTGAACGCGAGATCCTCCAGCTCGGCCTTGGCACCCGCCATCCCGAACCGGTGCGCGAGCGGCGCGTAGATCTCCCGCGTCTCGAGCGCGATGCGCCGCTGCCCTTCGCGGGACTGATGCTCCAGCGTCCGCATGTTGTGCAACCGGTCGGCCAGCTTGACGATGATGACCCGCGCGTCGCGCGCGATGGAGAGCAACAGCTTGCGATAGTTCTCGACCTGCTCTTCGGTGCTGGACCGGAACGTCAGGCTGGAGAGCTTGGTGAGACCGTCGACGATCCCGGCCACCTCCTCGCCGAAGTGCTCCCGAATGTCGTCGACGGATACGTCCGCGTCTTCCACGACGTCGTGGAGGAGGGCGGCGACCACCGTTGTGGTATCGAGCTGAAGGTCGACGAGGATCCACGCCACGGCGACCGCGTGGGACACGTAGTCCTCGCCGGACAGGCGCTTCTGGCCACGGTGCGCCCGGGCGCTGAAGTCGAACGCCCGCCGGACAGTTTCGACATCGAGTCGATCCTGTCGCTCGGCGAGCGCTTCGGCGAACCCCGATCCCCACGCCGTCGCGACCGTCACAGCAATCCTGCCTCCGCGAAACTGAAGTAGCGATCCCCACCGAGGATCACGTGATCATACACCGGAATGTCGAGCAGGCGCCCCGCCTCCACGAGCTGCCGCGTCACCGCCCGATCGTCCGCCGACGGCGTCGGATTCCCGCTCGGGTGGTTGTGCAACACGACGATCCCCGCGGCGGCCTCGGCGATGGCCGCGCGGAAGACTTCGCGCGGATGCACCAGGGAGCTGTCCAGCAAACCCCGCGTGATCAGCAGCTCACGGACGACCCGATGCTGCGTGTCCAGCGCCAGCAGCCGGAACTCTTCGACCGCCAGGTCCCGCAGCGCCGGGCCGCACATCCGCTGCACGTCACCGGGCCCGCGAATCGTCCGGGCGTCCGCACCGTCCGGTTCGGCCGTGGCCCGCCGGGCCAGCTCCAGCGCCGCCGCAACCCGCGCGGCCTTGGCGGCCCCAACCCCGCGGACGCGCGCCAGCGCCCCCACCGGGCGCCGAGCCAGCGCGCGCAACGATCCCTCGGTCGTCGCCAGCAGGTCGCCGGCCACCGCAACCGCGTCGCGCGCCGAGGTCCCCGTCCCCAAGAGAATGGCGAGCAACTCGACGGCCGTCAACGCACCGGGGCCGAGTGCGCGCAGCCGCTCCCGGGGCCGGTCGCCCGGCGGGGCATCGCGGAGGTAAGCAGGCATGGCCCAGGATACCACCCGGGTGGGCGGAAGTAGGTCTCAAAATCACGCGGGGGGGAGCGGGCGGACGCGGGGCGGCGGCGGTCAGGGCGGTCCAGGCGGTCGGGGCGGTCGGGGCGGCCCAGGCGGTCAGGGTGGTGTCGACGGCGAGACTTGCCCGCCTCGTCCGCCTGGACCGCCCGGTCCGCCTATTCCGCCCCGTGGCACTTCTTGTACTTCTTGCCGCTCACGCTCGGACAGGGATCCTTGCGCCCGACCTTCGGCACCGATCGGGAGCGCGGCGGCACCCCGGGAAGCCCCGGACCTCGCACGGGAGTGCCGCGATCGCCGGGACCGCCGGGACCACCGGGTCCACCCGCTCCGACCATCATGTCCGCCTCAGACGCCGCCGGGTGGGAGGTCTGCATTGGCTGCGCACTCAGCGCCGGCCGCGCGGGTGCCGTGGGGGTCAGCTGCACTTGGAACTTGAAGAACCGATCCATGAACGAGCCCCGCACGTCGTGCATGAGATCGACGAACATGTCGAAGGCCTCCTGCTTGTACTCGACCAGCGGGTCCTTCTGGCCCCAGGCGCGATACTGAATGGCGTTCCGCAGCTGGTCGAGGTCGTAGAGGTGGTCCTTCCATTTTTCGTCGAGCACTTGGAGCATCACGTGCGCGAGGAGCCGGTCCGGCAGGTCGGGGACCCCATGGCGGCGGCCCATCTCGCCCCAGGCGGTGAGCTTCGCTTCGAACTGGCCCTGCACCGCCGCCTGGACGGTTCGCTCCAGCGCCTCGGCGTCCGGGACCTTCTCCGCGTCCTCGATGTCGCGGGCCGAGACCAGATAGCGGACCATCAGCTCCGTCGTGATCAGGCGCCGGTCCCACGTTTCCGGATCCTCGATCCCCATCTCGTTCGCGAAGCGCTTGGCCGCCTGCTCGAGCATGCGGACGGCCTCCGCCTTCAAATCCTCGCCTCCCTCCAGCGCGAATAGTCGCAGCGAGTAGACCACTTCCCGCTGCTGGTTCATCACGTCGTCGTACTCGAGGAGGCGCTTCCGCGCCTGGAAGTTCCGCAGCTCCACCTTCTTTTGCGCGTTCTCGATGGCCCGCGTCACGAGCGGATGGGTGATGACCTCGTCCTCTTCCACGCCCGACTGGTCCATCCACTTGGCGACGCGGTCGGAGATGAACAGCCGCATCAGGTCGTCTTCGAGCGACAGGAAGAACACGCTCTGGCCCGGGTCACCCTGCCGGCCCGAGCGCCCGCGTAGCTGCCGATCGATGCGCCGGGACTCGTGCCGCTCCGTCCCGACGATGACCAGCCCGCACGGCGGCTCGGTCTGACACCCCAGCTCCTTGATGCGCGCTTCGGTGAGATCGGGCGGATCGATGCGCTGACCAAATGGTGCCATCTTGGCCTTGATCCCGCAGACCTGACACTGCCGGACGTTGGGGCCGAGTTTGATGTCCGTACCCCGCCCCGCCATGTTGGTCGCGATCGTGATCGAGCCCGCCCGGCCCGCCTGCGCGACGATTTCCGCCTCGCGCTGATGGTACTT
This sequence comes from uncultured Gemmatimonadaceae bacterium, assembly GCA_964459705.1. Lineage (GTDB taxonomy): Bacteria > Gemmatimonadota > Gemmatimonadetes > Gemmatimonadales > GWC2-71-9 > JAOTWJ01. The sequence goes on from CAYWNR010000111.1 coordinate 4,165, forward strand.
GGCGTTCAGGACCTCGTGTTTGAACCCCCGGCGCTTGAGCATCCGCGAGAGCGTTTCGGAGATCTCGACGTTCGTCGTACCCACCAACACCGGGAGGCCCCGCTCGTGCTGGTGGACCACTTCCTCGATGATCGCGTTGTATTTCTCCCGGCGGGTCTTGTAGATGCGATCGTGGTCGTCCACCCGCCGCACGGGCCGATTGGTCGGGATGACCATCACATCCAGCCCGTAGATCTGGAAGAACTCCGTCTCTTCCGTTTCGGCCGTCCCGGTCATGCCGGCCAGCTTCTCGTACATGCGGAAGTAGTTCTGGATCGTGATCGTCGCGAGCGTTTGCGTTTCGCCCCGCACCGTCACGGATTCCTTGGCCTCCACCGCCTGATGCAGGCCGTCCGACCACCGCCGGCCCGGTAAGATGCGTCCGGTGAACTCGTCCACGATAAAGACCTGACCATCCTGGACGACGTACTCCACGTCCTTCTCATAGAGGGCGTGGGCCTGCAGGAGCTTGTGGATGATGTGCAGCTTCTCGCTCTTCTCCGCGTACTGCGCCTCGATGACCTGGCGGCGCTCGATCCGCTCCTCCGGCGTCAAGGACTCGTCGTGCTCGACGGCGCCGATGGCCTCGGAGATGTCCGGGATCACGAACAGCGTCGGATCACCGGGACTCATCACCTCGACGCCCTGGTCGGTCAAGTGCACGGAATGACCCCGCTCGTCGAGGACGTAGAGGAGGTCTTCCTCGATGTCGCGGAGCTTCTGATCTTTGGCAGGCAGTTTCCGATCGGCAATGGAATCCAGCTCGACCTGCTGGAGGTGTTGCTGGACGCCCTGCTCCTGAACCAGCTTGAGCAGCTTCTTGTTTTTCGGGCTCCCGAGCCGCGCCTTGTACAGCCGCACCGCCGCATCGTAGCTGTGCGGATCTTGTGCGAGGAGCTTCTCCCCATCCGCGAGGAGCTCGTTCACGATGGCGGTCTGACGCCGGACGAGCCCGACGACCTGCTGATTGAACTGCGCGTACTTGCGGTCGTCCTCGTTGCCGACGGGTCCGGAGATGATGAGCGGCGTGCGCGCTTCGTCGATGAGGATGCTATCCACCTCGTCGATGATGGCATAGAAATGCTCGCGCTGGACCCGCTGCTCTTGCGCGAACACCATGTTGTCCCGCAGGTAGTCGAAGCCAAACTCGTTGTTGGTGCCGTAGACGATGTCGCAGCGATAGGCCGCGTGGCGCTCCGGACTCGACGGCTCGGTGTCGTCGATGCACGCCACCGTCAGCCCCAAGAACTGGTAGAGGTGCCCCATCCACTGGGAGTCCCGCCGCGCCAGGTAGTTGTTGACCGTGACCAGGTGCACGCCGTGACCAGTGAGGGCGTTGAGGTAGATGGGGAGGGTGGCGACGAGCGTCTTGCCTTCACCGGTCGCCATCTCGGCGATCTTCCCTTCGTGCAGGACGATCCCGCCAATGAGCTGGACATCGTAGGGCACCATGTCCCAGTCCAGCTCATGACCCGTGACCACCACCTTGGTCCCCACCAAACGGCGACAGGCCTCCCGAACCGTCGCGAAGGCCTCAGGGAGAATGTCCGACAGCACGGCGGTCCGGTCCGTGCGCACCTGCTCCTCGATTTTGCCGATTTCCTGGTCCAGCGCCGCGCGGGCATTGGAGTCGGGAGTATCCCGTTTGGCCGCGCGCTTGGCCTGGAGCGTCTGCTCCAACTCCCCAACGCGCGCTTGGATGATTGCCCGGAGCTTTTCCGTCTGCGCCTGGATCGCTTCCGTCGGGAGGGAGCCCAGGCGGGCCTCGTGCTCCTTGATCGCGTCGATGAGCGGCTGGATACGCTTGAGTTCCCGGTCGAACCGCGTTCCGAATACCGCGGTAAACGCCTTCTTCAGCATCAGTCCTCGTTTCGATACAACCCGTGGGTCGCGATGTACTCCGCGACCGCGTCCGGGACGAAATACCGGATGCTCTCACCCCGCCGCACGCGCTCGCGCAACGCGGTCGCCGAGACGTCCATCGCGGGCACCTCCAGCGTCCGCGACACGCCCGCCTGCCGACTCGGCTCAGCGCCAGGACGCGTCAATTCCACCACCGTCGCGAGGGTCCGCACCGCCTGGGCGTCGCGCCAGGCCGAAAGCTGCTGGGCACTATCCGATCCAAGCAGTAAAAATAATGCGGCGGCCGGCATTTCGGCTCGCAGCGCCCGCAGCGTATCCACGGTGTAGGACGGTCCCGGTCGGCGACACTCACGATCGTCCACGACGAATCGCGGATCCCCGGCGACCGCCACCCGCACCATCGCCAGCCGATCCTCGGCCCCGGCAACGTGCTGCCCCTGCTTGAACGGGTGCTCCCGGACGGGGATCAGGCGAATCTCGCTGAGGCGCAACGCCCGCGCCGCTTCCGCGGCCACGATCAGGTGGCCAACGTGCACCGGATCGAACGACCCCCCAAAGACGCCAAGCCGCCCGGTCACGGCGCGGACGGCGCGGGACACACGTCGTCGATCCCTGGGGCCTCCGCGTAGAAGCGCCGCAGGTGGGCGCAGGTCTCCGCCGCCTCCTCCTCATACCCGATCCGCCGGTACGTGCGGACCAGCTTCATCAGCGCCGTGGGCGCATACGTTGACTGGGACCACTTGGTGATGACCAGCCGGTAGTACGTGATCGCGGCGTCGTACGCCTTGAGGCGATAGTAGAAGTCGCCGGTCTTCATGTCTTTGATGGCGAACTTGTCCGCGAGCTCCGCGACACGCGCACGGGTCTCGTTGGCGGCGCTGGAATTCGGATACCGTTGCAAGACCTCCGAGTAGGTCGAGAACGCCTGTTCGCCGTACGTCGGGTCCAGCTCGGGATTCCGCCAGAGTTTCGCCAGGGCGTCTCCGGACCGCATCAGGGCCGTCGGCGCGATTTCGTGGTTGGGGAACTCATCCGCCGCCCGACGCAATGCTCGCGAGGCATCGAGATACGCCTTGTTCTGGAACTGACACTCGCCGAGCAGGTACCGGCCTTCCGCGATCCGCGGGTCGCGCGGCGCCAGCTCCGTCACGACCTTGGTGAATCCCTTGGTTGCCGCCCCGCAGTCTCCGCGCTGGAACGCGGCCTTCGAGGCATCGAAGAGATCCGTGGGCGACGCGTACAGCTCGGGCTTGAACCCGCTTCCACACGCCGCCGTGAGCAGCACCGCCGCCAGCACCCATATCCGTTGCACGAGTCGTATCACCCCGCTACGGGATCACGGTTCCGGGATTGGCAATCGCGTTGAGCCGTTCCCGCGCACGCTCCGCCAGGGAATCCCCCGGGGCCGCGTCGGCGATCACCCGCTCCCACGCCACCGCCGCGCCCGAGAGATCCCCGCGTGCCTTGAGGACATCGCCGAGCCCCAGATACGCGGCCCGCCCGGCCACACTGCCCGCACCGAGCGTTACCGCGCGACGGAACCACTCCTCCGCCGGATCGGTGTGTCCAGACGCGAGGTTGTCGCGCGCCACCCGCAAAGCGCAGAGGGCTGCAGCCGCCGGCGCGTCCGACGCCATCGGGATACGCGCCCGACGCGCGAGGCCCTCGAACACGGTCACCGCTCGGTCGCAGCGCCCGATGCGCGCGAGCGCCTGCGCGTAGAGAAACATCAGCGAGTCCTGCTGCCCCACGTCCGGGGCGTTTGCCGCCGCGATCGGGAGAATGGCCACGGCGTCACTCGCCCCCTCCGCCGCCTTTCCCAGCTCCGCCGCGAAGGGTCGCGCGGATCGACCGGTTTCCAATTCTTGCATGAGCGTTACCGACGCCCGAAGGGCCGCCAGGTCACCGTCCTTGGCCGCCTGGCGCGCCACGCGCTCGATCCCATCGGCGACTTCATCCATCCGCTGCCCGTCGGCGCGCGCCATCAGTCCGTATTCCTGGGCCGCACCCACCAGATCGCCCACCTTGAGCGCCGCCGCTGCCGCCTTCCCGCGCAGCCGCGCCGCCGGCCCCTGCCCCTGCAGGATCGCGAGTCGATACTCGGTCAGCGCCTCCGCAAAGCTCCCCGCGACGTACGCCCGATCCCCGAGGGATTCGTGGTTTGCCGCCGAGCGCGCGCAGCCCACCACCAGAAGCACGGCGGCCAGCATGACGGCCCGGAGCCCGTGTCCGCTCACGCGTCCAGGTCCCCACCGCGGTCGAGCAAACGAAGGTAGACTTGCGCCCGCGGATCCCCGGGATGGCTCCGCGCGAGCGCTTCCCACACCTCGCGCGCGCTGGCGCCATCCCCGGACAGGTAGCACGCCAGCCCGAACGCTGCCGAGGCCTCGATCGATCCAGGTCGCGCCCGCATCACCTCGGACAGCGTGTCCCTCGCTTCCAGGATCCTGCCAGCCTCGAGCAGCAGGCGTCCCATCCGCAGCCGCAGGTCCTGGAAGGTCGGCCCCAACCCGAGCGCCTCCTGATATTGGGCGATCGCGCGATCGAGCGCGCCGGCTTCCGCGTAGGCCTCTCCAAGCGCCGCATGATGGTTGGCGAGCTTCCCGGCGTGGTGCGCGGCAATCCCGTCGGTGCCGCGCACGGTCACCCGTCGCGCCTCGGTGAACGCCGCTTCCGCCTCGTCGGTTCGTCCCAACTCGCCGAGGATCACCCCACGGTGGACGAGCGCCTCGACGTACCGAGGGTTGATCCGGATCGCTTCCTCCAGCCGCTCCAGTGCCCGCTCGGGCTGCCCCGCCAGGTGGTAGCACAAGCCGAGGAGGTGTTGGGCGTCGGCATACGCGCGGCCGCGCTCGACCAGCTCCTCCAGGAGGTGAATCGCGCCGAAGTAGTCGTTGAGCGCGAAACGCTCCTTGGCCCGGTCGAGCAACTGGGAAGGGTTAGTGTCCACGCCACCCCCGATACCATTCCACGAACTGGTGAATGCCGTCCTCGATACCCATCCG
>CAYWNR010000112.1:0-5676 GCA_964459705.1 uncultured Gemmatimonadaceae bacterium
AGGTGGCCGCGCCCCTTCTTCCACCGTTTATTCTTCGCAGACGCAAGCGCGGGCTCTCGGTCCCGGTGAGCCGCTGGCTGAGCGGACCATTGGCGGCGGCGGCCGAGCGATGGCTCGCCCCCCAGCACCTCGCGGCCGGCGGACTGGTGGATGCCGAGGCCGTCGCCCGGCTGCTGCGTCACCACCGGACCGGCTTGGCGGATCATGGCCGCGCCTTGTGGACCCTGGTCGTGATCCAACACTGGATGACGCATTGGAATCTGGAGGTCGAGCAATGACGCGTGACGAGGCTTTGGCGTTGATGCACGAGCACACACAGTCCGACGCGCTCCGCAAGCACATGTACGCCGTGGAGCTGGGCATGCGGGCCTACGCGCGAAAGTTCGGGGAGGACGAGGACGCGTGGGGCGTCGTGGGCCTCCTCCACGATTTCGACTACGAGCGCTTCCCGAACGACGCGCATTCCTCGACCGAAGAGCATCCGTCGTGGGGGGTGAAACTCCTGCGTGAGCGGGGACTCGACGAGGGGGGATGCCAGGCCATCCTCGGCCATGCGGCGTACACCGGGGTACCACGCGGGACCTCGATGGCGCGGGCACTGTTCGCGGTGGATGAGCTGTGCGGATTTCTCGTGGCGTGCGCGCTGGTGCGACCGTCCCGCAGCCTGGGCGACCTCGAGGTCAAGAGCGTACGCAAGAAGTTGAAGGACAAGGCGTTCGCGCGGGGGGTCAGTCGGGAGGACATCACGACCGGCGCCGAGGAACTTGGCATCCCCCTGGAGGAACACATTCAGTTTCTCATCGAGGCCTTACGCCCCGACGAGGCCCGTCTCGGACTCGGCACCGGGTGATTGGTATCACCCTCCCCGCGTCTAACGGCCGCCGCCCGACATCTGTCCTCACGGTGAAGGCGTTTTCAACGGGCTGGTTCCACCGTGCGTACTGAGAATGTGACGGAGGCCGAGCTCGCGGCGCTGGCCCATGCCGGAGATCGCGATGCTTTTGGCGAGCTGGTGGCGCGCTACGCGGCGCAGGCTCGTCGGCTGGCGCGGACGATCCTGCAGGACCCGGACGACGCGGATGACGCTGCCCAAGACGGGTTCCTGTCTGCCTGGCGATATCTGGGTCGCTACGACCCCGGCCGACCGTTCGGTCCGTGGCTGTTGCGCATCGTGGCGAACGCCGCAGCCGACCGTCGTCGCCGGCGCCGGGTCCGCCAGACCGACGAGTTGTCACCGGCGGCGGCGACCAAATCGGCCGGTCCGGAGACGGTCACGGACCGGCGGGCGTTGAAGGAGGCCTTCGCGGCGGCCTTGCAGTCGCTGCCGGAACGCCAGCGGGTTGCGGTCGTGTTGTTTGACGTGGAGGGCTACAGCCACGGGGAAATCGCCGAAACGCTCGGCGTGCCCGAAGGAACGGTACGATCGGATGTGTTCCACGCGCGACGCGCGCTGCGAGAGCCGCTGGCCGCGTGGAAAGGCTGGAAGGAGCATGGGTCATGACGCACTCGGATTTTGACCACTCGCCGGATCCGGTACTCGGTGAGGCATTGCGCGAGGTCCTGACGGTCGGCGACGACCCGGCGTTCGTGCATCGGGTGACCGCGCGCCTCGGCGCGGCGGACACGTGGTGGCAGGTGCTGGGCACGTGGGCGCGGCCGGGAATGGTGGCCGCGCTGTTGCTCGTGGCCGCCGGCGGCTTCCTGTTCGGCCGGGCGGTGATGCCGGCCCGGTCGGATGCGGTCGCGGACGCAACCCCGAGCGTCATCGAAGTGTCGTCGGTGCTTGGCGAGGACCGCGCGCCGGACCTCAACCTCGTGCTGGTCGAGGGAATCGGACGGTAATGATGACGGACACCGCAGGTGGGAAGATGCCGAACAGGTCGAAGCTGTACGCAGTCGCGTTGCTCATCGCCGTGTTCGCCGCTGGTGTCGCGGCGGGAACGGGCGTGTCGGCCGCGGCCAGTGACCGAGGCACCCGTCGGACCCGCGATGGCGACCGCCGTCAGGAAGGTTATGCCGAGCGGCTGGAGCGCGAGCTGCAACTCGCGCCGACGCAGAAGGACACGGTCGACCAAATCCTCGCCCGGTATCAGGATTCCATGACGGTGTTCTGGGGTAGCCTGCGGCCCCACACGGACTCGATCCGGGTGGCCGTCCGGAATGACATCATGAACGCACTCAATACAACGCAGCAAACGCAGTATCGCGATTTCATCCACCGTTCTGACTCGATACGCGCCGCACGGGCGCGGGAGGGGCGCCATGACCGGCGCTAGGATTCGCTCCGTTCTGGGCCTCGTGGCGGCGGTTGCCGCGCCCGGCGCGCTGAGCGCGCAGGTTCCGACGATCACGCTCGACGACGCCATCGAACTGGCGCTCCGTGTCCAACCCGCCGTCGTGCAGGCCCGCGGCGCGGTCACCACGGCGCAGAACGGCAAGCGGGAAGCACTGGGAGCCTGGCTGCCGTCGATCAGCTCGAGTGGCAGCTATGGCGTGGCATCCAACTCCCGGTACAACTCCGCGACCGGCACGTTCGTGTCTGCGGCCCGCAAGGATTCGTATTCGGCGGGCCTGTCCGCCAGCCTGACGCTGTTCGATGGATTCCAACGGAACGCGAACAGCCGGTCGGCATCGGCGACGCTCGAAAGCGCGGACGCGAAGCTGACGAACCAGCAGTTCCAGGTGGTCCTCCAGGTCAAGCAGTCGTTCTTCAACGCGCTCGCGGCCAGCGAGCTGGTCCGCGTGTCGGAGACGCAAATCCAGCGGGCGGAAGAGCAGCTCAAGGCGGCGCAGGAGAAATTGGCGGCTGGGAGTGCCACGCGCTCGGACACGCTTCGGAGCCGCGTCGAGCTGGGGAACGCGCAGCTCTCGCAACTCAATGCCCAGACACAGCTCGCGACGGCCGAGGCCAATCTCGCACGGCTAATCGGGTACGACGGGCCGGTCCAAGCGGTGGGCGACTCCAATCTGTACACCATGGCGCCGCTCGACACGGCGGCGTTGCGGGCCGAGCTCCTCCAGACCGCGCCCTCCGTGGTCGCGGCGGAAGCCGATGCCAAGGCGGCGGCAGCGGCCGTCGCCGTGTCGCGCGCCGCGTACTTCCCGTCGCTCCGGGGGTCGTTCAGCAACACGTGGTCCGGACCGGTCGGCATCGGGAACGACCCGGTGACCAACCAGCCGGACTACCTCTCGTTCCGCCGCCAATGGCAGGCGCGGTTGTCGCTGAGCTGGGACATCTTCAATGGGTTCACCCGCGAGGGCAACATGAGCCGGAGCGTGGTGAACCGAGAGTCGGCGGCCGCCCAGGCCGACGACGCCCGCCGGCTCGCCTCCGCACAGCTCACGCAGCAGCTGGCCGCGTTGCAGTCCGCGCGTTCGCAGATCGGGATTGCCCATGCCAGTCAGGCCGCCGCCGAAGAAGACCTGCGGGTCGTCCGCGAGCGGTATCGGTTGGGGGCGGCCACCATCGTGGACGTCCTCACGTCCCAGGTCACGCTGGACCAGGCGGAGGTGAGCGTGGTGCAGGCGCAACTCAACTTCCTGGTCGCGCGGGCGCAGCTGGAATCGCTGCTCGGGAGGTCCTTGTGAGCGCGTCGCACGTGATGGACTTCCGCACCGGCGATATCCCGCAGCCGGACATGATCATTCTGACCCACAACCTGGCCCGTGACTACCAGCTGGGGTCGGAAACGGTGCATGCGCTGCGCGGTGTGGACCTCCAGATTCGCCGCAACGAGTTCACGGCCATCATGGGCCCGTCAGGTTCCGGGAAATCCACGCTGATGAACCTGATCGGCTGCCTCGACACGCCGACCCGCGGCGAGTACTGGCTGAACGGGCAGAAGGTGAGTGAGATGGACGACGACGAGCTGGCCCGAATCCGCAACAAGGAAATCGGGTTCGTCTTCCAGACGTTCAACCTGTTGCCGCGTGCGTCCGCGCTCCACAACACGGAGCTGCCGCTCATCTATGGTGGGGTCGGCGCGCGCGCGCGTCGCGAGCGGGCGGCCGGCGCCCTCGAGCGCGTCGGCCTCGGCGACCGGATGAACCACCGCCCCAACGAGTTGTCGGGCGGGCAGCGGCAACGCGTTGCCATCGCGCGGGCCCTCGTGAACGAGCCGAGCATCGTCCTCGCGGACGAGCCCACGGGCAACCTCGACAGCGCAACGAGCTCCGAGATCATGCAGGTCTTCGAAGAGCTGCACGCGGCCGGCCAGACCATCGTTTTGATCACCCACGAACACGACATCGCGACTCACGCCCATCGCCAGATCCATTTGATGGATGGGAAGATCGAGGCCGATGAAGTCACCCCAAGGACGGCATGACCGTGACGACCCAGCCACTGAAGTTTCGATCTCTCGCCCTGACGCTCGCGGGTGTCGCGATCGCGTGGGGCTGCAAGGACGCGCCCCCGCCACTGATGTATCAGGAGGTGCCGGTCACGACGCGCGACATCGTCGTCTCGGCGAGCGCCGCCGGCGCCGTCGAGCCCATCATGACCGTCGAGGTGAAGTCCAAGGCCTCCGGTGAGATCCGCGAGGTCGCCGTCGAGACGGGGGACGTGGTCCGCGTCGGCCAGCGCCTGGTCCAGGTGGATCCGCGCGTGCCGAACAACGCGCTCGTCCAGGCCCAGGCCGACCTCGAGGTCGCCAAGGCGCAGCTCGCGAACGCGCAATCGCAGCTCCGGCGCTCGGAGGAGCTATACAAGACGCAGTCCATCACCGAGCAGGAATACGAGACCGCCAAGCTGGCGGCGGCCAACGCGAACGCGCAGCAGGTGCGCGCGCAGCGGTCGCTCGAAGACGCCAAGATCGCGTTCGAGGACACGGACGTCCGGTCACCCATCAACGGCGTCGTGATCGAACGGAACGTCGAGGTCGGCACGGTCATCTCGTCCGCCACGAGCAACGTCGGCGGCGGCACCGTGTTGTTGAAGATGGCCAATCTCGACACCGTCCAGGTGCGCTCGCTCGTGGACGAGACGGACATCGGGAAGATCCAACCCGGCATGCCGGTGACGATCACCGTGGACGCCTATCCGAACCGACCGTTCGAGGGGGCCGTGCTCAAGGTCGAGCCACTGGCGACCACGCAGCAGAACGTGACCATGTTCCCGGTCCTGGTGCGGATCGCGAACCAGCAGGGGCTGCTCAAGCCCGGCATGAACGCGGATGTCGAGGTCCACGTCGGGAATCGGCAGAACGTGCTCGCGGTCCCCAACGCGGCGTTGCGGACACAAAGTGACGTCTACTCGGCCGGCGGAGTGCTGGGCCTCAGCCAGGAGATTGTGAACGAGCAGCTCGCGGCGGCCCGCGAGGCCCCGCAGGGTGGCCAGGCCTCGCTCGGCGGAACGACAGCCCAAGACAGCACCCCGCCCGGCGTCTACCGGACGCGCGACGGGCGTGATATCAAGCTGCCCGAGGGCGTCACCAGTCAGCAGGTGGACGCGATCTTCGCCAAGATGCGCAGCGGCGGCCCGTCCGGGTTGTCCGACGCCGATCGTGCCGTCTTCGACAAGATCCGCGGTGAGATGGGCGGCGCGCGGGGCGGCGCCGGCGGCCAACGGCAGGGCGGGTCGCGCAACGCGAATTCGGCGCTCTTTGGTGGCCAGTACATCGTGTTCGTGATGCGGGGCGGGAAACCGGAAGCGGTACCGATCCAGACGGGTCTCAC
>CAYWNR010000112.1:5776-8961 GCA_964459705.1 uncultured Gemmatimonadaceae bacterium
TGTTCGTGATGCGGGGCGGGAAACCGGAAGCGGTACCGATCCAGACGGGTCTCACGGACCTCGACTACTCCGAGGTCCGCTCCGGGCTGACGGCCCAGGACACGGTGCTCATTCTGCCGAGCGCCAGCCTGTTGGCGCAGCAGGAGCAGCAGCGCAACCGCATGAACCGGATGACGGGTGGGGGCGCGGTGCCAGGCATGCAGCGGAATTCGACTTCCACACCGGCCGGACGAGGACCCCGCTAATGTTGATCAGCGAAGTCCTCATGGTGGCGCTGAGCGCGATTCGCGCGAACAAGCTGCGCTCGGCACTCACCATGCTCGGCATCGTGATCGGGGTCGCCGCCGTGATCACGATGGTGGCGCTCGGATCGGGCGCCCAGAAAGCGGTGCAGGACCAGATCGAGCGGCTCGGCACCGACCTGCTCAGCGTGTACCCCGGCCAGTCCTGGATGCACGGTGTGGCGAGCGCCGACCGCGTGAGCCTGACGATGGACGACGCCGCCGCACTGCAGCGGGCGGGTGGCGTCCTCACCAATATCGTCCCCGAGATGTCCGGGAACCGGCAAGTCAAGCTGGCCAACAGCAACATCAATGTGAGCGTCGTCGGCACGACGCCCAATTACATCAAGGTGAACAATTACAAGGTGGAAGCGGGTCGCATGTTCACCGCCGGCGATGACGACGCCCGGCGCCGCGTGGCGGTGATCGGTTGGGGCGTACCGAACCAGCTCAATCAGAACGCCTACGCCATGATCGGGCAGACCATCCAAATCGGCGGGATCGCGTTCGACGTGGTCGGCCTGCTGAGCGAAAAGGGCGCGGGCAGCGGGTTCGACAACCCGGACGAGCGCATTCTCATTCCCCTGAGCACCGCCCGGTATCGCGTGTTCGGCAATGACCGCCTGCGGTCCATCACGGTCCAGGTGGAGTCATCCGACTCGACCAACGTCGCGATGCTCGAGATCGAGCGCGCGCTCCGGACCGCGCACGGGATTCGTCCGGGGCAGGACAACAACTTCCAGATACGGAACCGCGCCGAGTTCCTGGCCACGTTCGAGGAAACGACGCGCACGTTCACGTTCCTGCTGGCGGGTATCGCCGCGGTGAGCCTGCTCGTGGGCGGTATCGGCATCATGAACATCATGCTGGTGTCGGTCACCGAGCGGACGAAGGAGATCGGCGTGCGCAAGGCGTTGGGCGCGACGCGGAAGAGCATCCTGATGCAGTTCCTCGTCGAAGCGATGACGCTCTGCCTGCTCGGCGGCGTGATTGGGATCCTGCTGGGGACCGGTGGCGCCATGGCCCTGTCGAAGCTCGCCAATTGGAACACGCTAGTGTCGCCGGCCGCGGTGGTGTTGGCGATGGGCTTCAGCGCGGGCGTCGGGCTCTTCTTCGGGATCTGGCCAGCGCAACGAGCGGCGAAACTGGATCCGATCCAGGCCCTGCGGTACGAATAGACGCTCAGATACCTAGACGCCTAGACGCCTAGACGCCTGGACGCCTAGACGCCCAGGACCTGCTACCGCCTGCGCGTCTAGGCGTCTAAGCGTCTTCTCCACCCCGTCTCCGTCGTCGTGTACGACCGTCTATTATTCGACCCAATGCGAATTCTCCTCCCCATACTGATCGTGGCGTTCGTGACGGCGCCGGTCCATGCTCAGCAGGTCTATTCCGGCCGCGCGCACGCGCTGACCGTCGACGTGCCACGCCTCGATACGACGGTGCGCGTGGACGGTATCCTCGATGAGAGCGTGTGGCGTCGGGCCAGCGTGCTCACCGGTTTCTCGCAGTACCGACCCGTGGACGGCCGGCCGGCCGAGGACTCCACGGAGATCCTGGTCTGGTACGCGCCCAACGCCATTTACTTCGGGATTCGGGCGTTCGAACCCCACGGGACGGTGCGCGCGACGTTGGCGGACCGCGACAAGATCGACGGCGACGACTACGTCCAGTTGATTCTCGACACCTTCGACGATCGGCGCCGCGCGTTCGTGATTGGCGTGAACCCCCTTGGGGTGCAGGCGGACGGCATCCGCTCCGAGGGCGGCGGCGAGCATGCCGGCGGGAGAGGAGCCGGCGGCAACTTCGACAACGTGGACATGAACCCCGACTTCCTGTACGACTCCAAGGGCCGAGTCACCGACTGGGGGTACGAGGTCGAGATCCGCCTGCCATTCAAGAGCATCAGCTATCAGGCAAGCGATCCCCAACGCTGGGGGATCAACGCCATCCGCAAGGTGCAGCACTCGGGCTACGAGAACACCTGGACGCCCGCCGTGCGGGCGAACGCGTCCTTCCTGACACAGTCCGGAACGCTCGAGGGGCTGACCGACCTGCATCGCGGGCTGCTCCTCGAGCTGAACCCGGTCGTGACCGGTCGGATGAATGGGTCGCGGGACACGACCGGCGCGTGGAGCTACGACACCAAGCCGGAGGCCGGGCTCAACGTCTCGTGGGGCCTCACGACGACGTTGGCCCTCGATGGGACGGTCAACCCCGACTTCTCCCAGGTCGAGGCCGACGCGGCGCAAGTCACCGTCAACGAGCGCTTCGCGGTGTTCTACCCGGAGAAGCGGCCCTTCTTTCTCGAGGGGATCGAGCAGTTCAACACGCCCAACTCGCTCATCTACACCCGGCGCATCGTGAACCCCATCGGGGGGCTCAAGCTCACGGGCAAGGTCGGATCGACGAACATTGCCTTGCTGTCCGCCGTCGACGACAAAGGAATCTCCGCTTCCGGAACGGACAACCCTTTCGTGACCGCGCTCCGCGTGCGGAGCGACCTCGGGCAGCACTCGGCGATCGGCTTGGCGTACACGGACCGGATCGTCGGCAGCGATTTCAATCGGGTTGCGTCGGTGGATACGCGGCTGGTGTTCGCGCGGCTCTACTACTTCGAGGCGCAGGTGGCGGGTAGCTGGACGCGCGAGGGCGGAGTGGGAACGACCGCGCCGTTCTGGGAGATGACCTGGGACCGCACGGGCCGGAACTGGGGCTTCCACTACACGTTCAAGGGCATCGATCCCGACTTCCGGACCGACGTCGGCTACGTGCCCCGCGTCGGCATCGTGAACCCGACGATCATGAACCGCATCACGACGTACGGGAGCCCCGGCGCGACCCTGGAACAGTGGGAGACGTTCTACCGCATCGATGGCATCTGGAACTACGACGACTTCTGGG
>CAYWNR010000113.1:0-8951 GCA_964459705.1 uncultured Gemmatimonadaceae bacterium
CCTCGACGAGGCGCAGAACGTGACCGGGGGCCAGATGAAGATGTTCCTCACGCGCCTCGGGTTGAACTCGCGGGCGGTGGTGATCGGGGACAAGACCCAGATCGACTTGCCCACGCGCGAGGAGTCGGGTCTGATCCAGGTCGAGCGCATCCTGCCGGGCATTTCGGGCGTCGCCTTCTGCTATTTGGAAGAACGGGACGTCGTGCGGCACCGGCTGGTGCGGGAGATCATTCGGGCCTACACGGAGGATCAGGGCGGATGAAGGGGCGTCGGAGCTTCGCAATTCCCATCGAGCCACTCGCGCCCCAGCTGCCGCGGCACGTCGGATTCCATGTCGTGCGCTGGCTCCCGGTCGTCGGCCTCGCGCTCCTGACGTTCCTGCTCTATCCGGGCTCCCGCCGCACGGAGGCTCCACGCCTGGATGCCGGCCAGGTCGCGCAGCGGGACATCGTGGCGCCGTTCGACTTCGACGTCCGCAAGTCGGGGGCGGAGCTGGCCCGGGACGGGGATCGTCTCGCGGCGACTGTGCGGCCGATCTACGTGTACCGCGCGCGCGCGCTCGATTCGGCGCTGGCCCTGACGAGGAATCTCTTCCACCGGCTCGATTCAACAGCCACCGCACCGGAGCTCGTGGCGGCGGCGGCCTCGGCCGGGCTTACGATCAGCCCCGACGAAGCGTCGTTCTTGCTGCAGCAGGGACGTCTGACCGCGTTCCGCAAGGCCACGACGGAGACGCTCCGGCTCCAACTCGCGCGCGGGGTGGGAAGCAGCGCCACACTGGAGGCGGAATCGGCCCGGGAGCTCATCGTCCGGCGCGACGGCAACGAGCGTGTGGTGGCCCGCGCGTCGGTGGCGGATAACCAGCGGTTCCTCGAGGCGCGATCCCAGAGCAGTCCGACGAATTCCGCCATCGGAGATGGGATCTACGTCAAGATCCTGAACCGGGTGTTCCGGCCCACGCTGGTCCCGGACCGGGTGGCGACGGATTCCCTGCGGCAGGCGATGCGGGAGAGCGTCGATCCGGTGAAGGACCGGGTACGGGCCAACGAGCAGATCGTGGGCGCGCACGAGGTCGTGACCGACGAGATCCACGCGCGGCTCGACGCGCTGCGGAGCGAGCTGGTGCAGCGCGGGCTGGGAGGGCGGAGCGCGACGGCGGCCGCCGGGCAGCTCGGCTCGGGGGCGTTGGTGCTGTCCATCTTCTGGCTGTTGCTGGTGTTGTACCGCCGCGAGTCGTACGCCGACCTGCGGCACATCGCGGTGTTCACGGCGCTCTTCGGCATCGTGATCGGGGGCGCAGCGCTCAACGCGCGGTTCCTCCATCCCGGCGCCGAGCTGATTCCCATTCCGTTTGCCGCGATGCTTCTGACGGCGCTGTTCAGCGGTCGGGTCGCGATGCTCGGCGCGTCGGTGCTCGCGGTGCTGCTGGCGTCGCAAACGACCTATCAGATGCCGAGTAGCCTCTACCTCGCGCTGATCGGCGGCATCGCGGCGGCCGTGGGGATGCGGGTGGTGCGGCGGCGGACGCAGGTCCTCACGACGATGGCCATCGTGATCGTGGGGTACGGCATCGCATCGCTTGCGGTCGGCATGCAACTGGGCTGGGAAGTGCAGGCAATCGGAACGAGCGCGCTCCGCGGGGCGGTGAACGCCGTGGCGTCGGCCGCGTTGGTCAGCGTGGCGCTCCCGCTCTTCGAGTCGCTCGGGCGCATCACGACCGATGTCACGCTGCTCGAGTTGTCCGACCCGATGCATCCGTTGCTGCGACGCCTGGCGACCGAGGCGCCGGGCACGTACGCCCACAGCATCGCCATGGCGAACCTGTGCGAAGCGGCCTGCAACGCGATCGGCGCCAACGGGCTCCTGGCGCGGGTCGGCTGCTACTACCACGACATCGGGAAGGTCAACAAACCGCAGTTCTTCGTCGAGAACCAGGCGCCGGGGACGAACCCCCACGACAAGCTCAAGCCGGAGGTGTCGGCGCAACTGATTCGGAGCCACGTGAAGGACGGCATGGCGCTGGCGGCGGAGGCGCGTCTGCCGGCCAGGGTGGCGGCGTTCATTCCCGAGCATCACGGATCGTCGGATATTACGTACTTCCTGGAGCGAGCCCGGGCGCGCGCGGAGGGCGAGGTGTCACCGGAGTCGTTCCGCTACCCGGGACCGAAGCCGCGGTCGGTCGAGACGGCGGTGGCGATGCTGGCGGACGGGGTTGAGGCGGCGCTCCGGGTACTTGGGGATCCGTCGCCCGACAAAGTCCGGGACGCGATCGAGCACCTCGTGCACCAGCGGGTGGAGTCGGGGCAGCTCGACGAGGCGCCGCTGACGCTCGCGCAGTTGCAGCGCGTGCAGGACGAGTTTGCGCGCGTGCTGTCCGGCGCGCACCACAACCGGATCGACTACCCGACGGCCTCCGGGGGAATCAGTGCGGATTGGGAACCGGCGACCCCGGCATGAGGTTCGGGTGAGCGCCCCCGGGGGCACACGCCCGCGGTTGCCCGACGCGCTCCGGCGGGCGGTGCGACTGGTGCTGCGACGGGAACGCACCGGTCCCGCGACGATTACCGTCACGCAACTCTCGTCCCAGCGGATGCGCGTGATCAATCGGCGCGCGTTCGGGCGCGATCGGGCCACGGATGTGATCGCGTTCGGGATGCGACACGACGGCCGGTTGATCGGCGACGTCTACGTGTGCCCGGCGGTCGCGGAACGGTCGGCTCGCGCGCTCGGTGTTTCGCCGCGGAGCGAGTTGGTGCGCCTGGCGGTGCATGGGACGCTGCACGCCCTGGGGTACGGCCATCCCGCCGGAGCCGTTGCCCGCACGCGCTCACCGATGTGGCGGCGACAGGAGCGGTACGTGTCGGCCGTCCTGCACGGGCCCGGCCGATGAGCGTTGCACCCATTGTGCTCGCGATTGCGGGTGGTGTCGTGGCCGTTTGGGCGTTCTTGCTGGCGCTCGGTGGTGAGGCTCCCGGCATTGGCAGTCCGGTGGGTGATCCGCCACCCGAGGAGAGGAGCGGCCTCCCGGTACTCCGCGCGCTGCGGATGGCGCGCCTGGCGTTGCTCGCCATTGGCGGAACGGCGCTCGGCCTGGCGGCGGAATGGTGGACCCGATCCGGCTTCGGTGCCACGGTGGTGGTTGTGGCGGGCGCGGCGCTGCTCCTGCTGGTCGGCGACCTCGTTCCCCGGACGCTCGGCGGTCTGGTGCCGGAGCTGGCGCGGGAGGTGTTGCCCGCGGCCCGCGCCAGCCTCGTGCCGTTCCGCCCATTGCTGGGGCTGCTGACCTGGGTCGACGCGGGCGTGCATCGACTCGTTCCGCCCGCCACCACGGCGCGACGCGAATTCGGCGTCGCGCAACGCGACATGTTGTTGGGGGTGCTGTCGCTCGAAGACACGTCGATCGAGGACGTGATGACGCCGCGGCTCGACGTGGTGGCCGTCGAAGTCGATGCGCCCTGGAGCGAGCTGCTCGCGGTGGCTCGCCGCAGCGAGCACTCCCGCTTGCCGGTGTTTCGAGAGACGCTCGACGACATCGCCGGGATCGTCTATGCCAAGGATCTCGCGCCGGGCTTGATCGGCACCGCGGCCCCGCCCGAGCGATGGCAGGAGCTGATCCGACCCGTCCCCTTCGTCCCCGAGTCGAAGCTGCTGTCGCAGCAACTGCGGGACTTCCAGCGGGGCGGCGGTCATCTGGCGATCGTGGTGGACGAGTTCGGTGGGACGTCCGGCTTGGTGACGCTCGAGGACGTCCTCGAGGAGATCGTCGGGGAAATCCACGACGAGTACGACGTGCAGGAGGAACCGGAAATCGAGCGCGAGGGAAACGATCGGTTCTGGGTCAACGGGCGCGTACCCCTCGACGATCTCTCGGCGACGCTTGGCGTGCCCTTCGATCACGAGGACGTCAGCACGGTCGGCGGCTTGATCTACGCCGAGCTGGGTCGCGTGCCGCGGCCCGGCGAGGAGCTCACGGTTGCCGGGTTCCGGGTCGTCGTCGAGCACGTCGTGCGGCGGCGCATCCACCGCGTGTACTTCGAGCGCCTGGCCCGCGCGGAGGTCACGAGCCGGGACACGGCGAGCGCGTGGGGAGACGACGCATGAGCGCGATCCTGCTACTACTCGGCGTGGTCGCGACGTCGGCGGGTACCATCCTCGTCGCGGGGGCAGGCGCCGTGAGTCGCCTGGCGCTCGCCCGATGGGTCTCCCAGCGGCAGCACGGCAGCGCGGTCGCCGCGGCGCTCCTGTCGGCGCCCGCGCGGATCGTCGGTCCTGGACACGGGCTCATGGCTGGCGGCATGGTGCTCGCGGGCATGGGCGCGGCCGGCCTGGTTGCCCCGCTGACGGCGTGGAGCGCGGGTGCCGTACTGCTCCTCGGCGTGCCCGCCATCCTGACGATCGCGTACGCCGTCCCGCGCGCCATCGGGCATCGGTGGCCGGAGCCTCTCGTGCGTGCGGCGGCCCCAACCCTGGAACACCTGGGACGCCTGGCGCGCGTCCTGCTACCCGCCGGCCGGGATCTGGACATCGGGAGAGCACGCCGCGGGAGCGATACGGTTGGGGAGGACGAGATCGTCGTTCTCGCCGGGGTGTTGGCGTTCACCGACCGGACCGTTCGTGAGGTCATGACGCCGCGTCCCGATATCGTCGCGCTCGAGGAATCCGCGTCCGCGCAGGAGGCCGCGGTGCTACTCACGGAGTCGGGGTACTCCCGCCTCCCGGTGTTTCGCGACTCGCTGGACCAGATCATCGGGATGGCGTACGTCTTCGACCTCCTCAAGGTGGGGATGACGGATCGGCTGCCGCTGCGGCCGGTGTTGGCGATCCCCGCATCTCGGCGCTGCGCGGATGTCCTGTTCGAGATGCAGCGGGAGCGTCGCCACCTCGCGGTCGTTCTCGACGAGTTTGGTGGGACCGCCGGCATCGTGACCCTGGACGATCTCCTGGGGGAGTTGGTTGGGGAGATCTTCGACGAGCGCGACGGCGTGACTGCGGATGCCGGTGAGACCGAGCTGCTCGACGTGGATGGCGCCCTCGGCGTACAGGAGATCGCGGATCGGTTCGGCGTGACGCTTCCCGGCGGACGGGAGACGCTCGGGGGGATGTTGACGACCGCCTTGGGGCGGATTCCGCGGATCGGGGAGCGCGTCGTGTTGGGTCAGTTGGAGTTCGACGTGGTGCAGGCGAGCGCGACGCGCGTCGAGCGCGTGATCGTGCGACGCGCCGAGGCCGTGTCCGTGACAGTGATCGGGAGTTGACCATGGCGCGTCTCCCACGGTTGCGTCGCTACTTCTTGGTCGGTCTCGTGGTCATCGCGCCCGTCGGCGTCACCATAGTGGTGCTGCGGTGGATCTTCGACCAACTCGACGACATCCTCGGCGAGCCGATCCAGGCGGCGCTTGGTGTCCGCATTCCGGGGCTGGGCTTCGTGCTCCTCGCGCTCGCGATCCTGCTGGTGGGTTGGATCGTGCATCAAGCCATTGGCTTGCGGGTCCTGAAGGCGTGGAACGAGGCGCTGCTCAGATTCCCGGTGGCCGGCCGGCTCTACAGCGCGGCGAGCCAGATCGTCCAGAGCATCGCGAGCGATCGGAGCCGGATCTTCAAGCGGACCGTGCTCGTTCCCTATCCCACGGAGGGGCTCTGGGCCATCGGGTTCGTGACCAATGACTCGGCCCCGGTGATGAGCAAGGTGCTCGGCGAGCCGTGTATCAACGTGTTCGTGCCCACGACGCCGAATCCGACCTCCGGGTTCCTCCTCGTCATCCCCCGGGCGCGGGTGATCGATGCGGACATCGCGATCGAGGAGGCCATGAAGTTCGTCATCTCCGCAGGAGCGGTCGCGCCGGAAGGCGGGATGCTATCGTCGCCGCGCCGCGGACTCGACCTGGATGACCTCTTCCGGGAGCGTGGGACGTGAGCCTTCCCGGACTGCTGGACGAGATGCGGCGTGTGGCGGAGGCCGGCGACGTCGCCGGCTTCCTGCGGTATGCCAAGAGTGTGCACCCGTCCGACCTCTCGGACGTGCTCGCCGAGCTGGACGACGCGCTGCAGCTCAAGATCGTGCAGTCCCTTCCCCCCGCCATCATCTCCGAGGCGTTGGCGGAGATGGAGCAGGAGGAGCATCCGGAGGAGCTGCTGGCCGCCCTGCGTCCGGAACAGGCGGCCGGCATCGTCAATGAGCTCGAGGTGGACGATGCCGCGGACCTGATTGGAGATCTGCCACGGGAGACCGCCCGGCGGATTCTCGCGCATGTCGCGGACCGGGCGGACGTCGAGCGGCTGATGGTTTTCGGGGAAGAGACGGCCGGCGGCCGGATGACGACGGCCCTCGTCGTGGTACCAACCACGCTCACCATCGAGGAGGCCGTCAGCTCGGTGCGTGAGCAGGCCGGCGAGATCGGAGATTTCTACCAGGTGTACTGTGTGGACGCCGATCACCGGTTGGGAGGGATCCTCTCGCTCCAGCATCTGGTCGTCACGCCGCCGACTTGCCTCGTGCAGGAGGTGATGGAGCCGGTGACGGCGATCGTCTCGCCGGAGCTGGACCAGGAGGAGGTCGCGCGGCTGATGGCGCGGTACAACCTGGCGGCCATCCCGGTCGTCGACGGTCTCGGCCGCTTACTGGGTCGCGTGACGTTCGACGACGTGATCGACGTGGTCGAGGCAGAGAGCACCGAGGACTTGCTCAAGTTCGGCGGCGTACCGGGACACGAGGCCCTCGCCGGCACGTGGGTGGACGCCGTGCGTTCCCGCCTGCCATGGCTCCTCGTGAACCTGGTGACGGCCTTCATGGCGGGCTCGATCGTGTATCTGTTCCAGCGCACCATCGCGCAGGCGGTCGCGTTGGCGGTTTGGATGCCGATCGTGGCCGGCATGGGCGGGAACGCGGGGACGCAGGCGCTCGCCGTCACCGTCCGGCGCATCGCGCTGGGTCTGATTCCGGCCGGCCGCCGCCTGTCGATCGTCGGCAAGGAAGTCGCGGTGGGCATGGTGAACGGCATGGCGATCGGCTTCGTGGTCGGCATCGTGGGAACGCTGGTCGGGGGCGCCCACGGGTGGCGGTTGGGCGCGGTGGTGCTGATGGCCATGTGGGCCAACCTCATCGTCGCGGCCGTGGCGGGGTCGCTGGTCCCGCTCCTGCTCGACCGGTTCGGCATCGATCCAGCCGTCGCCAGCTCGATCTTCGTCACGACGTTCACCGACATGATCGGCTTCCTTCTCCTGCTCGGGCTCGGGACCAGCTTGTTGCTCGGGGGCGGGTGAGCCGGGTTGCCCAACGCTCTGGGGCTCGTGACCTTTCGGTATGTCCACCGCGGAATTGCTCGCCGCGTTTGACGCCCGCCGCGTCCCGGCGCTGGCCCGCGCGATCTCCATGGTGGAGAACGGCCGGCCCGGTGTCGAGGACCTCTTGTCGGCGCTGCACACGCGCGTCGGCCGGGCGCATCGCGTCGGAATCACGGGCCCGCCGGGGTCGGGAAAATCAACCCTCACCGAGCATGTGGTGCGGCACTACCGGCAGCGCGGTCGTTCGGTGGCAGTGGTGGCGGTGGACCCCACCAGTCCATTCACCGGTGGCGCGTTGCTCGGCGATCGGATCCGGATGGAGTCGGTGGCCCTGGATCCGGACGTATTCATCCGATCCATGGCCACCCGGGGCGAGATGGGTGGGCTGGCCACGGCGACGCGAGAAGTGTGCGACGTACTGGACGCGTTCGGATTCGAGCGCATCCTCATCGAGACGGTGGGGGTTGGGCAGTCGGAGCTGACGATTGCGGCGACGGCGGACACGTCCGTGCTGCTACTCGTGCCCGAATCCGGCGATGGCGTGCAGGTGCTGAAGGCCGGTGTCATGGAGATCGCGGACATCTACGCGATCAATAAGGCTGACCGTCCCGGGGCCGATCGGCTGCGGAACGAGATCGAAGTGATGCTGGGCATCCGGCGCGGGAACGCGTTTCGGCACGTGGCGCCGCATCACCACCCCGCCGCCGCCCCCATCCCCGGCGGTCCCGGCGGTCCCGACCGACGCGGTGGACGGGACGAGGGTAGCAATGCGGCCCGTCGGCCCGGCGGGAAGGAGGGGTCGGGGGGGGAGGCGTGGGAGCCGCCGGCTCTCCTCCTCGCGGCGGTCCACGACCAGGGGGTCGCTGAGCTGGTCGATGCGGTCGAGCGCCACGCCGAGCACGTCGCGCGGACCGGCGAGTTGGAGCGACGGCGACGGGAGCGATTAGCACAACTCACGCGCGAAGTCGTCGAACGGACGGTGCGGCAACTCGTGTGGGATCGGGGAGGAGGAGAAGGCGTGCTACGGGCCGGGCTCGAGCGCGTAACGTCGGGCACGGTGAGTCCGTATGACCTGGCCGACGAGATCCTGGCTAGCGTGCGAAAGGAGATCGGGAATGGGAACGCGTGACGGACACGAGGGGTGGCGAGCGGCCTTCGAGGCGGAGACCAAGCGGGACGTCGAGTTCGTCACCCAGAGCTCGATGCCGCTGCGCCCGCTGTACACGCCGGAAGACCTGGAGGCGTGGAGCTACGACGCGCAGCTCGGCGATCCAGGGGAATTCCCGTTCACGCGGGGCGTCCACCCCACCATGTACCGGGGCAAGCTCTGGACGATGCGCCAATTCGCCGGCTACGGCACGGCGGCGGACACCAACCGGCGCTTCAAGTTCCTGCTGGAGCACGGTCAGACGGGCCTCTCCACCGCCTTCGACTTTCCCACGCTCATGGGATACGACTCGGACCATCCGCGCTCCGAGGGCGAGGTTGGCATGTGTGGGGTCGCCATCTCCTCGCTCGCGGACATGGAGACGCTGTTCGACGGGATTCCGCTGGATCAGGTGTCGACGTCGATGACCATCAACGGCCCGGCGGCGATCCTGTTTTGCTTCTACGTCGCGGCCGCCGAACGCCAGGGCGTGGACATCGCGAAGATCCGCGGGACGGTCCAG
>CAYWNR010000114.1:0-8941 GCA_964459705.1 uncultured Gemmatimonadaceae bacterium
CTAGTACAAGAAGTACTTCGAGAAGGATCCGGCCCTGGCCCGCCGATTCCAGCTGGTCAAGATCGAGGAGCCTTCCGAGGAGTCCTGCACTCTGATGATGCGGGCCCTGGCCGCCGCGCTGGAGAGCCATCACAAGGTCCGCATCCTGGACGACGGCGTCGCCGCCGCGGTCCGGCTGTCGCACCGCTACCTGCCCGACCGCCAGCTGCCCGACAAGGCGGTGAGCGTGCTGGACACGGCGTGCGCACGGCTGGCGCTGGGCCAGAGCGCCACGCCGCCCGCCATCGAGGACGCGCAGCGCCGGCTCGATGATCTCGAAGTGCAGGAGCGGATCCTGTCGCGCGAGGCCGCGGTGGGGACCGATCACGCGGAGCGCCTCGCCGCGATCGCCAAGGAGCGCGAGGCGACCGAGCAGCAGCTCGCGGGTCTCCGGGAGCGCTGGGAGAAGGAGCGCGGGCTGGTCGACCGGATCCGCGCCCTCCGGCAGAAGCTGGAGGACACCACCAGCGGGCGGCAGTCGCGCATGATCGACACCAAGGAAGCGGACAAGCTGCGCGGCGAGATCAAGCAGCTCACCACGGAGCTCGAGGCGATGCAGGGCGAGACCGGCCTGGTGCGCGTCTGCGTGGACGCGGAGCTGGTCGGCGAGGTCATCTCCGGCTGGACCGGGATTCCGCTGGGGAAGATGATGAGCGACGAGCTGCAGGTGGCCCTGAAGCTGGAGCATCACCTGGGAGTCCGGATTATCGGGCAGGACACGGCCCTGGAGGCCATCAGCCGCCGACTCCGCACCTCCAAGGCCAACATCGAAGATCCCAACAAGCCGGTGGGCGTGTTCCTGCTAGTGGGCCCCAGCGGCGTGGGCAAGACCGAAACGGCGCTGGCCCTGTCCGACCTCATGTACGGCGGCGAGCACAATCTCATCACCATCAACATGTCGGAGTTCCAGGAACCCCACACGGTCTCGACCCTGAAGGGCGCGCCGCCGGGATACGTCGGTTACGGCGAAGGCGGGGTGCTCACCGAGGCGGTGCGGCGCCGGCCGTACTCCGTGGTGCTGCTGGACGAGATCGAAAAGGCGCACCCCGACGTCATGGAGTTGTTCTACCAGGTGTTCGACAAGGGCGTGATGGAGGATGGCGAGGGCCGGCAGATCAGCTTCCGGAACACGATCATCGTGCTGACGACCAACGCCGGCACCGACACGCTGATGAAGTTGTGCGCCGATCCCGAGACCATGCCGGACGCCCAGGGACTGGTCAAGGCGCTCAAGCCGGAGTTGGACAAGACGTTCAAGCCGGCCTTCCTGGGCCGGACCGTGATCATCCCCTACTTCCCGATCCGGGACGAGGCGCTGCGCCAGATCATCGTCCTCAAGCTCGGCAAGGTCCAGCGGCGGCTCGAGGAGACGCACGCGATCGCGCTCACGTACGACGACGCCATGATCGCGGAGATCGCGAAGCGGTGCGTCGAGGTGGAGAGCGGCGCACGCAACGTGGACAACATCCTCACCAACACGCTCCTGCCCGACCTGTCGCAGCTGTTGCTCTCCTCGATGGCGGAAGGGAAACGGCCATCGAAGGTGGGAGTGGGCGTGGGCAGCGGTGGTCATTTCGATTACGCGATCCACACGTGACCCTTCCCAGTCGGCGAGGCGACGCATGAGCGCATACAGTCAGGACAAGCGCCCGATCCGCGTGCAGACGGCCTTAGGCAAGGACGAGCTCCTCCTGAGCGCCTTCACCGGGACCGAAGGGATGTCGCAGCCGTTCGCGTACACGCTGGACCTCGTGTCCGCGAACGCCGCGGTGGATCCGAGCAGCGTGCTCCGGACGCCGGCCACCATCCACGTCGAACTGCCGAACGACGGCGGCACGCGATTCATCAACGGGGTGGTCAACCGGTTCTCGCAGCTCGGCCAGGTGGAGGACCTCACCGTCTACCGCGCCGAGATCGTGCCGTGGCTCTGGTTTCTGTCACTCTCCCGCGACTGCCGGATCTACCAGAACCTGTCCGTCCCCGAGATCGTGGAACAGGTCTTCACCGACTTGGGCTACTCCGCCTTCGACATACGATGCGCCGGGAGCTACCCCAAGCGGGAGTACTGCGTCCAGTACCGCGAGACGCATCTGGACTTCGTGTCTCGACTCCTAGAGGACGAGGGGATTTTCTACTTCTTCGAGCACGGTGACGGCAAGCACACCCTCGTCCTGGCGGACCAGCCGAGCGCCGTGCAGCCGTGCCCCGGGTTGTCGTCCGCCCGGATGTCCTCGCACACGGAGGCGCACCCGGATGGTGTCATCACGCAGCTCGAACGCGAGCACGCGGTGGAGAGCGGGAAGGTGACGCTTCGGGACTACGATCCGCTGCAGCCGTCGCTGCGACTCGAGGGAACCGTGAGCGGCAAGGAAAAGGAGGAGCTGTACGACTATCCGGGCGACTTCACGGCCATGGATCAGGGCCAGCGCTATGCGCGCGTCCGCCTGGAAGCGCACGAGGCCCGGCAACAGGTAGTGCGGGGCGCCGGGACCTGCCGTGGCATGCAGAGCGGCTACCGCTTCGACTTGAAAGACCACTACCGCAAGGAGATAAACCAGGCCTACCAGATCCTGGAGGTCCGGCACCGGGCGCACGCCGGCGACTATCGCTCCTGGGACACCGCTCCTCTCGAGTACGAGAACGAGTTCGTTTGCGTCCCCCACAGCATTCCCTATCGCCCGCCGCTCCAGACCCCGCGGCCGCGCGTCGGCGGTCACCAAACGGCGGTGGTGGTGGGAGCGGCCGGCGAAGAGATCTGGGTGGACAAGCACGGCCGGATCAAGGTGCAGTTTCACTGGGACCGGCTGGGCAAGAAGGACGAAAACAGCTCGTGCTGGGTGCGGGTCAGCACCGCCTGGGCCGGCAAGGGATGGGGCGCGATCAACATTCCCCGGATCGGCCAGGAAGTGCTGATCGAGTTTCTGGACGGCGACCCCCAGTACCCCATCGTGATCGGCAGCGTCTGGAACGCCGAGCAGACGCCACCCTACACCCTGCCGGGCAGCGGCACGCAGAGCGGCATCAAGTCGCGCAGCTCCGCCGGGGGAAGCACCGACACCTTCAACGAGATCCGGTTCGAGGACAAGAAGGACAACGAGGAGATCTTCGCCCAGGCCCAGAAGGACCTCACGGTACGCGTGAAGAACGACGAGAAGCGCGTCGTGCTGCACGACCGAACGACGGAGGTCACGAACAACGACACCCGGACGGTGAAGGAAGGCGACGACACCACGACGATCGAGAAGGGCAAGCAGACGATCACGGTCAAGCAGGGCGACCAGGAAACGTCGATCGACCAGGGCGACCAGTCGATCACGATCAAGACCGGCAAGCAGGTGGTAACGCTGAGCAAAGGCGACCAGCAGATCACCCTGAAGATGGGCAACCAGAGCACCAAGGCCGACAAGGGGAACATCACGGTAAAGGCGGCGCTGGGCAAAGTGAGCATCGAAGCGATGCAAGGGCTCGAGCTCAAGGTCGGCCAGAGCTCGGTGAAGCTCGATCAGAAGGGCGTCACGATCAGTGGCATGACGCTCAAGCTCGAAGGCAAGGTCCAGACGGAGCTGAAGGGCGCGATGACGACGGTGAAAGGCGACGCGATGCTCACCGTCAAGGGCGGCATCGCGATGATCAACTGACATGGCGGCGCTCCTGGGGACGGGACGGACGGCGCTGGAGGTCTGCCGCGCCGCGGAGCTGGAGGACGACGCCGTCGCCCTGCTGGGGGACGGGGAGCAGCCGCGCGCCTTCCTCGAGGCCCTGATTGCGGCCGGCAACCACGTGGCGGCCGTGCGGTTCCTGGCTTACGCGCTCGACACGCGCCCGGCCGTCTGGTGGGCGTGGGTCTGCGCGCGCCGGGCACACGGGGAAACACCCCCACCCATCATCCAGACCGCCCTCGACGCCACGAAGGCGTGGATCGCCGAGCCCAGCGACGCCAAGCGACGGGCCACCATGGCCAGCGCGGAGGCGGCCGACTTCGGGACGCCGGCGGGGTGCGCCGGCCTCGCCGCCTTCTTCTGCGGTGACAGCCTGGCCCCGCCGGGCGCGGAGCCGGTCGCTCCGGGGGAGTTCATGGCGGCACAGGCCATCGCCAGCAGCGTGATCCTGGCTGCCGTGATCGACCCGCCCGAGCAGGCGGAGGAGCGCTTTCAGGAGTACCTGCGTCAGGGGCTGGAGGTCGCGGAGAAAACCGCGCTCTGGACCCCACCACCGCCCCGGGCCGACCGGGGCCGCTGAGGAGAACGCCCGATGGGTCAGCCCGCGGCACGCGCCGGCGACATGCACGTCTGCCCGATGGTCACGCCAGGCGTGCCCCCCATTCCCCACGTCGGCGGTCCCATCCTGCCGCCGGGATGTCCCACCGTGCTGATCGGCATGATGCCGGCCGCGCGCGTCAGCGACATGGCCACGTGCGTCGGCCCGCCGGACGTCATCGCCAAGGGGTCCATGACCGTATTGATCGGCGGACTCCCGTCGGCGCGGATGGGGGACCTCACCGCACATGGAGGTTCGATCGTGATGGGCTACCCCACCGTGATGATCGGTGGATAGCCGAGCCCGGGGAGTCGCTGTCGTCAGCCTGAGCCCGGAGTAGCACCCCACCGGCACCATCCGGACGGCTCTCGCGCCGTCCGCCTGACACCCGCCAACCCGTCGCCTCGAGGGACCGTGTCTTTCTTCAGGCCAGCTTGTTCGATCCTCGTCTGCGTCGCGCTGCTACCGCGGCCACGTGCCGCGCAGTGGCTCCCGGCGCTCACACCGTCCCAACGTCAGGCGGGTTTCGAGGATTCCACGTATCACGAAGTGCCCGCCGCGGACCTGGCATTCCTCGCGACATTGGGTGGCGCCGTGGGATGCGTGCCAGGGCTCCTAGGTGGTGCAGCTGCCTACCAACTCTTTCACGGATCCGGCGGTGGGGACCTGGATGTTCTGCCATACGTCTTCTACGGGTGCCTGGCAGGTGTGGCAGTTGGATTGCCTGCCGCCGTCCACCTCGCGAATCACCGTCGCGGCGATTTCTGGCTGGACCTACTCGCCTCGGCAGGCATCGCCGCCATCGGCTTCGGTGTTGGTGCCGCTCTCGAGCCACCTGCTGGGACCGCGTGGTTGATCCCGGCGGCAATGATTGGGTTGACGGTAGCCGCGGAGAAGCATGGCGAGCATCGCGTCGCGCCGCGGTCTACCGAGCGCATGCTGTTGCCAGGCGCGCGCTAGCGGGCGGCTCACTCGTGTGGTAGGGTCCTTGGTCCCCCTGTGGATAGACCTGAAGAACAACGAGCGTGTTTGAGGAACACTACCCGCCGCTGGTCTCGGCGTATCTCGTGGGACTCGGTGGATGGCTGGTGGCCAATCGGGTCAGGCCCGGGATCTGGTTGCGAGAACCGGTCGAAGGCTATGCGCGGCCCTGGAAGGAGTTTGGCTTCGCGCTGCTCGGCGCGACGGGCATCGTGGCCACCGGTCAGCTGTGGTCGCATTCGCTGCTCCTGCCCGAGCGGGGACCGCTCGGTCCGGTCACCGGTGCGATCAACCAGCTCCTGATCTTCGCGCCCATTCTCCTCGTGGTGCTCCTTCGCCGGCAGTCGTGGGCTACGGCGTGGCTGCCGCAGCCCCGGATCCCGCTGCGACTCGTCGTGGGACTCGTGCTTGCGAGCATGGCGGTCACCACCTACGCGCTCTTGCGAACGGGAGCCGATGCACCGTGGTGGCTCTTGGGTCGCATGTGGCGCTACGAGAATCTCGACAAGATGGTGCAGGTGTTTCTCGAGGACCTGACGATCGCCATCCTGTTCGTACGCCTGGCCGGTGCAATCGGCTCTCGTTGGGCGACCGTCGTCGTGGCGTGCCTGTTCGCCGCCGGGCACATTCCGGCCATGCTATCCCAGGGTGCGACGTGGATCGAGCTGGGCGGGCTGTTACGGGACGCGGGGCTGGGTGTCGCGGTGATACTCGTCTTGCAGCGATCGCGTGACGTGGTCTGGTTCTGGTGCGTGCATTTCTGCCTCGACATGACCCAATTCGCCAGCGTCAGCGGTGTTGCACCGTAGACGAGCCCGACGGTAGCACCCCAGTGCGGCCGCGGCTGGGCAGGCAAGACTGCGAGAGGGCAATGGGCTACTTCACGACGCGAGAGCAGTTCTTCAAGCCAAGTTGGTCGCGGCTGGCCTTCTTGGTGCTCGGCGCGGGCGCGTTCGTCTTTACCGAATTCGGCCGCTACGTCTATCGCCCCTACGTCTATGAGCACGGTATCAACGATCTGGGGTTGGCGGATTCCGTTGGGAACCTCGGCGGCATCGTCGTCCAGATCTTTCTCGCACTTGCCATCCTGAATCCCTCTCACAGACAGAGCTATCGGTTGGCGGTGTTCTTCGCCGTTGGCTATGTCGTCTACGAGTTCGCACAGCCATACCTCCCCAAGGGAGTTTTCGATTGGCTGGACATCTATGCTACGGTCATCGGTCTCCTGATCTCAGTGCTGTTGCTCGCGGTGGTTTGGCGTGTGGTGGAGCCGCGGGCGGCCTCTCGGACCGAACGGGGCGTCGAATGAGCGCGCTGGATGGCGCTGGTGCGTTCGAGGGCGCGCTCCCGCTCTAGGGAGAGCGCCGTGGGGATAGCGAAGGGCCGGGCTACGCCGGCGTCGAGAGTACCATCTGTCCCGTCGGTATGCTGAAAGTCACGATGTACTGCTCCAGTAGGTCGGTCCCGACGATCCCCCGGCCGATTGCTGAGGACATTCTCGGCAAGCTGCGCCCCTGGTGCAGAGACCCCACCGTCACAGGCGGTTGACGCGCTCGTTCGCGCCATACTGACGAATGTGGACTCTGGCGACGACGCCACCGTTGCTGTGTGCCACAGCTGCGATCCCCGATTGACTTATAGCCGTAGCCATCGCGTCCGCCTGAGTCTCGTACGTCTCGGACCAACCAAGTGTCGGCGTCAGGGGCTCCAGCGGGGGGCGAACCGCTCGTCGTACACCGTCGCGAAGGTCTGGAAGTGGTCGGCGAGGAGCCGATAGAGCGGCGAGGCCCGCGGGCGGCGCGGCCGGTAGAGGCCGACCCACGCGCCGGTGCGCCGCGCTGCGGTGTGTCCAACGGCGTCTCCTGCCGCTCCCATGTCGCGCCCGCTTCCAGGGGGACGCGGCATTGTGGGATGCGGCGGGCGTGGGAACCCAACCGCACCAACGCAGCCCGGGGCGGATTATTGCAGGGCAACCGCGTGCGCCAGACCACGGAGCATCCTCGGTGGTCCGGGGAGTCGTCTCTACTCGACCCGCACCGCCCGTATGGGCGGTCCGCCCTGAACGAGCGTGAACTCCGTCGCTCGGCCGCCTTCCAGCGTGAACGTCATGCGGATCCCCGTGCCGGCGGGACCACCGAAGGCGTCGTTGCCATAGGGGATCAGCTCGAAGGCGTCCTGCCCCTGCGCCTGCGCGCGAAGCACGCCGTTGCTGAGCGTGACGGTGATGGGGAGCTTCGTGCCGTTCGGCAACGCGAGCTCGTAGCGGCCCGGGTAACGGCGCAGTTGCTCGGCGGTGAGCGCCACACGCTTTGGCGGCTGCACGAGCGGCACGCCGAGCGCCGCGCGCGCCACCTGGTGAAGGAGGGGCGCGGGATTCCCCGTCCCCGCATTGGTGAGCACGGTGACGGAGAGCTGCGCGTCGGGCAGATACGCATTCTCGGACAGGAAGCCGGGGATGCCGCCGCCGTGTGTGATCGCGCGGCTCCCCGCCATGGTGTCCGCCGCGAGACCGAAGCCGTAGTGGCGCGTGGCTGCCGCGCCGGTGGGCGTGGTCATGGTCTCGTAAGACGCCGGGCTCACGACCTTCCCGTTCGCCACCAGGAGGTTCCAGCGGGCGAGGTCGCCCACGGTGGAGCACAGCGCGCCCGCCGAGTAGGGCTGCGTCATGCTCAAGAAGGCGGCGTGCGTCCACACCTCCCCGTCGCGCTGGTAGCCGCGCGCGCGACCGGGGAGCACGCGGTCCGTGTCGCAGTAGTAGGTGTGCTCCAACCCCAATGGCCGCACCAGTTGCTGCTCGACGTACTGTGGGTAGGGCGTGCCGGTGACGTGGTCGAGCAGCATGCCCAGTACCACGTAGCCCGTATTGTCGTAGCGCCACTTGGTACCCGGCGCGAACCACATCGAGTCCGACGCGGTCAACGCCACCAGCGTGTCGGGCGGCATGTCTTCGCGGAAGCGCTTCAGCCACCGCTCGCCGATGTCCGTGTAGCTCGGCACGCCCGACGTGTGGTTCAGCAGCTCTCTCACCGTCACGCCGCGCCATCCCGTGGGCAGGTTGGGCACGTAGGCGGCGATCGAGTCGTCCAGCGATACCTTGCCCGCCTCCACCAACCGCATCACGGACGCCGATGTGAACTGCTTCGTGATCGAGCCGATGCGGTACAGCGTCGATGCCGTCGCGGGGACCTGCTGATCCAGATCCGCCATTCCCCAACCGCCGCTCACGATGGTGTCCCCGCCACGCACCACCTGGATCGACACGCCGGGAGCCATGTGGTCCGCGATGAACGCCTGCGCGAGGGAGTCGACCATCGCGCGGACCTCCGTGGCCGGCGGGAGGCTGTGTCCCGCCGCCGTCGCCGCCTGTGCGTGCAGCGGCGTGGACGACGCCACCCACGCGAGAGCGACGGTGACGGTTTTGCCGAATCTCATCACGGGCGGCCTCCCCCCGCAGGCGCCGCCCGCCGTTCAGCTTCCTTCACCAGGTACGGCACGCCATCCGTCATCCACTTCGGCGCCGGCGCCCCCTTCAGGAAGTGATCGAAGAACTCGAAGTACCGAATGGTGAGATCCCGTTGGTTTGCGAGCCCGTTCAGGTGGTGTCCCTCACCGGGATAGGCGAGCATGTACGCTTCTTTCCCGTTGAACCGCAGCGCGTTGTAGA
>CAYWNR010000115.1:0-8886 GCA_964459705.1 uncultured Gemmatimonadaceae bacterium
CGGGATTGCTCTTCGGTCTGTTCCCGGCGTTTCGGGCGTCGGATGGGCGGCTGGCGGCGGCCTTGCAGGCCGGCGGACGCGGTTCGTCAGGCACGCGCAGCCGATTCCGCCGGGCCCTCGTGGTCGGCCAGGTGGCGATCGCACTGACGCTGCTGGCCGGAGCCAGCCTCCTCGGGCGCACGCTCCTCGAGGAACGCGCGGTGGATCCGGGGTTCCGGCACGATCACGTGCTGACCGGTCGGTTGTCGCTCGCCGTTGCCGACTACCATCGACGCGTTTCAGGCGATTGACGATCGCGTGGCCGCGTTGCCCGGGGTGCAGGCGGTGGGTGCGGTAACCAACCTGCCGCTCGCGTCGAGCTTGGGCGACCTCAACGTCCGGATCGAAGGGCGCGAAGTGGCCGAAGGCGAAGTCTCACCGCGGGCAGACTGGCAGGTGGTGACGCCGGGCTACTTCGCGGCGATGGGGCTCTCGGTGCACCGCGGCCGAGCGCTGGACGCTCGCGACCGGGTCGACGCGCCGGGCGCGGTCGTGATCAACGAGACGATGGCCGAGCGCTACTGGCCGGGCGAGGAAGCCCTGGGAGCGCGCTTCGTGCTCGGTGGGCACGCGGGTCCCGGTCTGGTGACGGTGGTCGGCATCGTCGGTGACGTGCGTCATGGGAGTCTCACCGATCCGCGCATCAGCCAGATGTACCTGGCGCACGCGCAATTCCGGTTCTGGAACGGCGGGAGCGTGGCTCGCGCGATGACCCTGGTAGTGCGCGCCGCCGGCGATCCCGCCGCAATGGTCGGCGCCGTGCGGAACGCCGTGCACCAGGTCGATCCGCGCCTCCCCCTCGCGGCCGTGCAGACGATGGACGATGTCGTGACCGCTTCTCTCGGCCGCCCGCGCTTCCTGTTCGCGCTCGCGGCCACCTTCGCCCTGGTCGCCCTGGTTCTCGGTGCGCTCGGCCTCTACGGCGTGCTGTCGTACGGAGTGGCACGACGCACCCGCGAGATCGGGCTGCGCGTGGCGCTCGGCGCCCGCCGCCGTGAGGTGGCGAGCCTGATTCTCCGGGAGGGCGGTGCGCTCGTCGGTTGGGGAATCGCGTTCGGCCTGGCTGGCGCGTTGCTCTTGGGCCGCCTGCTGCGCGGGCTGCTGTTCGGCGTGGCGCCCCTCGATCCGGTGACGCTCGTCGCGGCGCCGCTCGCGCTGGCGGCGGCGGCGACGCTGGCCGTGTGGATTCCCGCGCGCCGTGCCGCGGGGCTCGATCCCCTGGAGGCGCTGCGCCATGAGTGATCTCCTGCGCGATATCCACTACGGGTTCCGCTCGCTCCGGCGCGCGCCAGCCTTCGCCACAACGGCCATCCTCACCATTGCCATCGGCATCGGAGCGACGACGGCCATCTTCAGCGCCGTCTACGGTATGATCCTGCGGCCGTTGCCATATCCCGATGCGGGTCGCGTCGTGAGTGTCTGGGAGAATTGGGAGCGACGTGGCGGCGCACCCCAGGAATGGACCGGGCGATCCACGTTTGCCGACTGGCGCGCGCACAGCCGCTCCTTCTCGGCGATGGCCGCGGTGACGGACTGGGCTCCCGAGGTCACCGGCCTCGACCAGCCCGACATTCTCCAGGGCGCGCTCGTCTCGCCCGGCTATTTCGCGGTCCTCGGTATCCAACCAGTACTCGGCCGCGGCTTTCTCCCGGAAGAGGAGCAACCCGGTCGCAACCCGGTCGCGGTCCTGTCTCACGGGCTGTGGCAGGGTCGATTCCTGGGTGACCCGGAGGTACTCGGGCGAACGATCACGCTGAACGGCCAGCCCGCCACGATCGTCGGCGTCCTGCCAGCGGGTTTTCGCGGCCCGCTGGTGAGCGCCGCCGAGATCTGGTCGCCGCTCGTCATCGACCGTGGGAGGCAGGACTACGGGAACTACTTCCTGCGGGTCATCGGACGGCTTGCGCCGGGCATCGGAATGGACGCCGCGCGCGACGAGATGACCCGGGTCGCGTCGGGCATCGCCGACGCGCACCCACTCGACTATCGCGACGTCGGTATCACGCTCGAATCGCTGCACGCCACCGTGACCGGTCCCGTCCACCAGCCGCTCTGGATTCTCTTTGGCGCCGTGGGCCTGATCCTGGCGATCGCGTGCGTCAACGTCGCCAACCTGCAACTGGTGCGGGCTTCCACCCGACATGGGGAGCTGGCAGTCCGCGCGGCACTTGGCGCTGGCCGCGCCCGGCTGACGCATCAGCTGCTGACCGAGGGCGTACTGCTCGCGCTGATGGGGGGGACGCTCGGCGTCGTCGGTGGTATCTGGGGGACGGAGTTCCTCCTGCGCATCGCACCGTCCGGGCTGCCACGCGTGGGAGAGATCGCGTTGCGCCCCTTCGTGCTGGTGTTCGCGCTGGTGATCACGGTCGGCACTGGGCTGCTCTTCGGCCTGGCGCCGACGCTGGGGCTCGGCAAGCGGCAGGCGGATACGCTGCGGGCGGGCGGACGAGGGTCGTCCGGGGCTGGCGGATGGCGGCTCCGTGACGGGCTCGTGGTGGCCGAGGTGAGCCTGGGCATGGCGGTGCTGGTCGCGGCCGGGCTCCTGCTCCGAAGCCTCGACGAGCTGCGGCGCGTCGATCCCGGCTTTCGTGTGGACCACACGGCCACCGCCCGCGTGATCCTGCCTGCCGCGCGCTACCCCGCGGCGGCGGACATCGTGCGCCTCGTCGAGAGCCTGGAAGACCGGGTTCGGGGTCTCCCCGGGGTTCGCTCCGTGGGCGCGATCAACGTGCTGCCTCTCACCGGGCTGGTGAGCGACATCTCGTTCGGGATCGAGACCCGGATGCCCGAGGCGGGGCAGGAGCCCTCCGCCGACGAGCGTCGCGTCACTCCCGGGTTCTTCGACGCCCTGGGCGTGCCGATCCTGCGCGGTCGCGGCTTTCTCGGCGGCGATCGCGCTGACGCGCCGCGCGTCGCGGTCGTCAGCGAGTCGTTCGCGCGGCGGTACTTCGCCGATGGCGATCCGCTCGGCCAGCGACTGCGGGTCGGAGGCGTCCGCGATCCGGAGTCCCCCTGGTGGACGATCGTCGGCGTCGCGGGGAGCGTGCGGTCGCGCGCCCTCGACCGACAGCCGGAGCCGGAGATCTACATGCCGTTCGCACAACGCGCGGGGCGCGGCATCAGCCTGGTCGTGCGCACCGACGGCGAGCCCGCGGCCGTGCTGCCGCTCCTGCGCGACGTCGTCGGCACGCTCGACCGGGATCTCCCGCTCGCACAGGTCGCCACCGGTCGCGAGGTTGCGCGGACGAGTCTCGCCTCCGAGCGATTCCTCGGTTCCCTCCTGGGGACGTTCGCGGGGCTGGCGCTCGTGCTGGCGGGCGTGGGGCTCAATGGCGTCATCGCGTTCACCGTGCGCCAGCGCGTTCGCGAATTCGGGATCCGCCTGGCCCTCGGAGCGCGCCCGGAAGACGTGCTGAGTGCTGTGCTCGGGCGCAGCATGCGGCTCACGGCGATGGGTCTCGCGATTGGAGTACTGGGCGGACTCGCCGCAAGTCGCGCGCTGCGTGGCCTGTTGTACGACGTGAGTCCGACCGACCCCGCCACCTTCGTCGTGGTCGCCGTCGCGTTGATGCTCACGGCGTTGGTCGCTTCCTACTGGCCGGCCCGCCGAGCCGCGCGTCTCGACCCCGTGGAGGCCTTGCGTCATGAATGATCTCCTGAGCGATCTGCGCTTCGCGCTGCGGGCGCTCCGGCGCCACCCCGGGTTCGCCATCGTCGCCATCGTGACGCTCGCATTGGGCATCGGGGCGAATACGGCGATGTTCAGCCTCGCGTCCGCGGCGCTGATACAGTCGCCGCCGGTGCGGGACCCCGAAGGCCTGGTGGCCGTGTACACGACCTGCCGCCGCGGAGACCCGCGGTGCTCGTCGTCGTATCCCGATTACCTGGATTACCGCGCGCGGGCCGCGACCCTCACCGATCTCGCGGCCTACACCTGGGCCACCGCGAGTCTGGGAGATGACGCGGGCGCCCAGCTGGTCACCGTGCAGCCCACGACCGGGAACTACTTCCTGATGCTCGGCGTGCGGGCCGGCCTGGGGCGGTTGATCGTGCCCGACGACGATCGGCGCGGAGAAGCCAGGCAGGTCGCCGTGCTGAGCCAGGAGCTCTGGCAAGCTCGCTTCGGGAGAGACTCGGCCATCGTCGGCCGGACGGTGCGTCTCAACGGAGCGCAGTTCGAGGTGATCGGCGTCGCGCCGCGCGGCTTCCAAGGTCTGCACCTCGGTGGTGGACCGGACGTCTACATACCGTTTCTCAGCGGCCTCGCGCTGGGCACCGGGAGCTGGGACGATCCCGACCGGCTCGACGATCGCGGCTCACGGTGGATTGCGCAGCTCGTGGGGCGTCGCGCGCCTGGAGCCACCATCGAGCAGGTGCGCGAGCAGATGCTCGCCATCTCGAATGCGCTTGGCGCGGAAGATCCGGAAGCCCGGGGACCGCGCTCGATCACCGTCGATCCGCTGCCCGGGTACATCCTCCCCATCGGCGCCCGCGCGGATCTCCGGCGCTTCGTGATCTTGCTGGTTGCCGTGGTTGGCCTCGCCCTCCTCCTCGCGTGTGCCAACCTCGCGAACCTCCTCCTGGCTCGCGCCCTCGCTCGGCGCCGGGAGATCGGCGTGCGCCTCGCGATTGGCGCGGGGCGGGGGCGCCTGATGCGTCAACTCGTGACGGAGAGCCTCACGCTCGCGTTCGTCGGGGGCGCGGGCGGCCTCCTGGTCACGACGTGGGCGCTCGCCGCGCTGCGGGGATTCGACTTGCCGGGCGGCGTCACGATCGGGCAGCTCGATGTGGGACTCGATGGGCGCATGGTGGCCATCGCCGGCGCGCTGTCGCTGCTCACGGGTCTGCTGTTCGGCCTCGCCCCCGCGCTCCAGGCGAGCAGTCCGAATCAGCTCTCCGCCCTGAAGGGCGAGAGCGTCGAGGGGAGCGGGCGCGGTTGGACGCGGCGGGCACTCGTCGCTCTTCAGGTTGCGATCGCGTCGCTCCTGCTGGTGGGCTCCGGGCTCTTTCTCCGCACGCTGGGCAACAGCCTCGCGTTCGATCCCGGATTCCGTCCGGAGCACCTCGCCGTCGCCCGATTCAACCTCGCCCTCGGCCAGTACTCGACCGAACGCGGCGTCGCGTTCACGGAGCGGCTCACCCGGCGGATCGCGGCCCTGCCGGACGTGGAGGCCGTGGGTCTCGGCACGACGCTTCCACTCGGCGGCGGTGGCGTCTCGGGGACCTTCGTCTCGGTGACGGGCTACGAGCCGGCGCCGGACGACGAGATGCGGGTGGACTACGTCTTCGTGACGCCGGGCTACTTCCGTGCGCTGGGGATTCGCGTCATCGCCGGTCGGGGGGTGAGCGACGACGATCGCGTGTCGGCTCCACCGCGGATCGTCGTGAGCCGGTCCGCCGCTCGACGCTGGTGGCCCGACGGCAACGCGGTGGCGGGGCGGGTCACCATCGGCGGTGGCGAGCGCGAGGTCGTCGGGGTGGCGGCCGACGCGGACTGGCGGCAGCTCGGCGAGGCCGCCACGCCCGTCGTGTTCGTGCCGCTCGCGCAGGTCCCCGATGAGGTCGTGAGCCGGCCGCTCACGCTCACCGTGCGCACCCGCGGCGACCCGCATGCGGTGCTGCCGACGATCCGCGCGGAGGCCGCGGCGCTCGACCGGGACGTGACCCTCGCCTCTCTCGAGACGATGTCGGACCGGATGACGAACGTCTTGATGCCACAGCGCATGGGAACGGTCTTGCTCACCCTGTTCGCCCTGTTGGCGGTTGTGCTCGCGGCCGTGGGCATCTATGGCGTCGTCAGCTTCAACGTGACCCGCGATCGCCGGAGCATCGGTATCCGCATGGCCCTCGGTGCACGTCGGGGGCAGGTCGTGGTGCTGAGCCTGAGCCGCGTGCTCGCGCCCGTGGGTGCCGGGCTCGCAGCCGGCCTCGCGGCCGCATCGGTGCTCGCGCGCGGCGTGGAGCGGTTCCTGTTCGGGATCGGGCCGCGCGACGCGCTGACGTATCTGGCCCTGGGCTCCTTGCTGGCGGTCATCGCGATGGCGGCCGCGCTCTTCCCGGCGCGTCGTGCCGCCCGGATCGATCCGATGGAGGCGCTACGCCATGAGTGATGTCGTGACCGACGTGCGCTACGCCCTGCGCACGCTGTGGCGCCAACCCGGATTCACCCTCGTCGCGATTCTGACGCTCGCCCTGGGCATCGGCGCCAGTACGGCCGTGTTCTCGCTGGTGAACGGCGTCCTGCTGCGGCCCCTGAGTCTGCGCGATCCGGATCGGCTCTTCGCCGTGTACTCGGCGAACCACTCGGCCGGACGGCTCGACGCCGGCGTCTCGCCGCTCGACATCGACGATTGGCGCGCGCAGCAGCGAGTCTTCACCGACCTGGGCGGCTATTGGCTCTCGGACGGCCTCAGCGGCCTCGACTTCACCGGCGCCGGCGAGCCCCAACGGCTCTCGACGGCGTTCGTCACGCCGGGCTTTTTCGGCGCGCTTGGCGCGATGCCCGAAGGGGGACGGCTCCCGCGCGAGGACGAGCTCGTGCGGGGCGGCCCCGACAAGGTCGTCGTCCTGAGCCACGGTTTCTGGCAACGACAGTTCGGAGCGTCGAACGGCGTCTTCGGGACGACGGTCACGCTGAACGGCGCGCCGTACGAGGTGATCGGTGCGCTGCCGGCCGCGTTGCGGTTCCCCGTCGAAAACGCCGACGTGTTCGTGCCGTATTCCACGATCCCCGACGAGTCGATTCCGCGCCGGCGTTTCGTCCGAATTCTCCGAGTCATCGCGCGCGCGCAACCTGGCGTGACGCTCGCAGGGGCGCAGGCGGAGATGCGCACCATCGCGCGCCGATTGGCGCAGCAGTATCCCGAGAACGCGTCCTGGGACGATGCAACCGTTCGTCCGTTGCGCGATACGATCACCGGTCCCGTGCGCACACCGCTCCTCGTCTTGCTCGGGGCGGTGGGCTTCGTGCTGCTGATGGTCTGCGTCAACGTCGCCGGCCTTCAACTCGCGCG
Source organism: uncultured Gemmatimonadaceae bacterium (assembly GCA_964459705.1). Lineage (GTDB taxonomy): Bacteria > Gemmatimonadota > Gemmatimonadetes > Gemmatimonadales > GWC2-71-9 > JAOTWJ01. The sequence goes on from CAYWNR010000115.1 coordinate 7,053, forward strand.
CGCCACTGGCCGGGGCCGTGAGGTCGCGGTGCGGACGTCGCTGGGTGCGAGCCGAAGCCGCATCGTGCGCCAGCTTCTCACGGAGAGCCTCGTGCTCGCGGGTGGGGGCTGCCTGGCGGGTTTGGTACTGGCGCAGGCGCTGGTGACGCTGCTGCTCCGCATCAGCACCGGCCAGTTGCCGCGCGCGTGGGAAGTGGGCGTGGACGTCCCGGTCCTGGGATTCGCGATCGGCGTTTCCCTGCTCACGGGGCTGCTCTTCGGGTTGGTGCCCGCGCTCCAGGGGTCCGCCACCGCGCCGCGTGAAGCGCTTCAGCAAGGGAGCCGCGGCACCGTGGGTGGGCGAGCGGCGCGCATGCGCGGCGCGTTGGTCGTGAGCGAGGTGGCGCTGGCGATGATGCTGGTGGTGGGCGCAGGACTCATGACGCGCAGCTTCGTGACGCTCCTGCGGGTCGATCCGGGGTTCGTGCCCGAGAACCTGGTGGCGGTGCAGTTCTCCATCAGCACGGTGAGACACCCGGCGCCCGGGTACGTCAACTACTACCAGGACGTGATCGACCGTGTCCGTATGCTCCCCAGCGTCGTCGCCGCGGGCGCGGTCAAGGATGCGCCCCTGCGCGGGAGCGGCGAGTTGCTGCAGTTCGCGCTGCCGGGCGTGGTCGTTCCGGCGGGGCAGGACGCACCGCTGTCGACGGTACTCCATGTGAGCGACGCCTATTTCCGCACCATCGGGGCACGCATGCTCGACGGTCGCGAGTTCACGTCCCACGACGGGGCGGACGCCCCCAAGGTCATCGTCGTGAACGACGCGTTCGCCAAGCGGTGGTTCCCGGGCGAGCGGGCCGTCGGAAAGCGGATACTGCTCGGCGGGGAGCTTCAGTTTGAGGTCGTGGGGGTGGTCAATGACATCCGGCAGCTGGCCATCGCCGAACCGGCACAGCCGACCCTCTACCTGGACAACCAGCAGAACTCGCGCGTCAAGACGACGCTCGTGGCGCGCGTCCGCGGAGAGCCGTTCGCGGCCGCTCGGGAGATCCAGAACGTGATCTGGTCGATGGACCGGGAACAGACCATCACGTCCGTGTTCACGTTCGATCAATCCATGACCAAGGCCTTGGGGCGACCGCGTCTCTTGACCGCGCTGTTGGTGGGATTCGGGGTCTTCGGTCTGTTGATCGGCGCACTCGGCGTGTTCGGTGTGCTGACCTACCTCGTGAACCAGCGCCAGCGCGAGATCGGTCTCCGGCTCGCGCTCGGGGCCGCGCCGGGCGCTGTCCTCGCCGTCTTCGTGCGACACGGCCTTCGATTGGCGGGGATTGGCATCGCGCTCGGGCTCGTTGGCGCGTTCGCGCTGGGCCGGTTCGTGGGTTCCGTGTTGTATGGAGTGAGGGCCACCGATCCGGCGACGCTCGGCGCGATGGCTGGTGTGCTTTTGACGATCGCGTCGCTCGCCAGCTGGCTTCCGGCTCGGCGGGCGAGCCGAGTGGATCCGATGGAGGCCCTGCGCCATGAGTAACCTGCTCCGCGACCTCCGGTACGCCCTGCGTGCCCTGCGCAACAGCCCCGGATTCACCCTGGCCGCCGTGGTGACGCTCGCGCTCGGACTGGGCGCCACGACCACCATCTTCTCGGCCGTGGATGCCGTGCTGCTCGAGACGCCACCGTATCCGGCGCCGGACGAGCTGGCGCTCGTCACCCCGGTATTCGACCGCGCGACTCAGCCGCCGGATACACAGGAGTACTGGTCGTACCCGATGTACGAGACGTTCCGGGCCGCCACTGTCGGTGCGGGGGAGTTCGCCGCCTTCACGCCGACCCCGCGGCGCGTGAACCTGGC
>CAYWNR010000116.1:0-8807 GCA_964459705.1 uncultured Gemmatimonadaceae bacterium
CACGATGCCCATGGCCGGCAGAATGAGGATGTAGACCTCGGGATGCCCGAACAGCCAGAACAAGTGCTGCCAGAGTAAGACGTCGCCGCCCGCGGCCACGTTGTAGAACGTGGTGCCGAAGACCCGGTCGAAGAGGAGGAACACGAGCCCGATGGTGATCACCGGAAACGCGGTGATGATCAGGAACTGGGTGACGAAGCTCATCCACGTGAACACCGGCATCCGCATCAGCTTCATGCCGGGCGCGCGGAGATTGATGATCGTCGTGATGAAGTTGAAGCCGGCCGCGAGCGACGCGATGCCCAGGATCTGGAGGCCGAGCACCCAGAAGTCGATGTTCGGGCCGGGTGAATACTGGACGGACGTCAGGTTGGCGTAGCCAAACCAGCCGCCATTGGGTGCGACGCTCAGGCCGTTGGCCCCGAAGAGCGGGCCGGCCACGAAGCTGAAGTTGATGAACAGCCCCGCCAACAGGAACACCCAATAGCTGAAGGCGTTGAGCCTCGGGAACGCGACATCCCGCGCCCCGATCTGCAACGGAATGATGAAGTTGAAGAACGCGGCGGACAACGGCATGATGGCGAGAAACACCATCGTCGTGCCGTGCATGGTGAAGAGCTGGTTGTAGACCTCGGCACTCACCAGGGTGTTGTTGGGGGAGCCGAGCTGGAGGCGGATGATCAGCGCCTCGAACCCACCGAGCAGGAAGAAGATGAACGCGGTGACGCCGTACAACACGCCGATGCGCTTGTGATCCGTGGTCGTAATCCAGCTCCACACGCCGGTTGGCGCCACGGGGGCGGTCGTCTCGGTGTGCGGAATCGTGGTCGTACCCATCGGCTCCTACTTCTTGCTCTGGAGGTACGCGACGAGCGCCGCGATCTCCTGGTCGGTGAGATCAATGGTCGGCATCAGGCTGCCCGGCTTGACGGCCGAGGGATCGTGCAGCCACCGCGCGATGGCCGCCGAGTCATTCGGCAAGACCCCGGCGGCAATGGTGGTTCGGCTGCCGACATGGGTCAGATTCGGTCCGATCACACCGCCGGATACCCCGGCGATGGTGTGGCAGGCGATGCAGGAATGGTTCCCCGGCTGCCGGATCTTCTCGAACGCGTCCTCCCCCGCCAGCACCAGGGTCTGCGTGGAGTCCGACGGGGCGGGTGCGGCGGTCTGGGCGGTCACCCACGCTTGAAAATCGGCGGGCGAGCTGACCATCACGCGCAATCGCATGTTCGCGTGTGAGTCCCCGCAGTATTCCGCGCATTGTCCGAGGTAGGTCCCGAGCGAATCCGGCGTGAAGGCGAGCCGGGTGATCCGGCCCGGCATCGCGTCCCGCTTGCCCGAGAGCCTGGGCGCCCAAAACGAGTGGATGACGTCGGCCGACGAGATCTTCAGGGCGACCGGCCGCCCCTGGGGCAGGTGCAGCTCGTTCGCCGTGACGACCCCGAGCTCCGGGTAGCGGAATTCCCACCACCACTGATGCCCGATGACATCCACCTGGAGCGCTCCCGCCGGGGCGGCGCCACTGACCTCGAAGATCGTGCGGATGGTCGGTATCGCGATGGCGATGATGATGGCCGCGGGGGCCAGGGTCCACGTAATCTCGACGAGCGTGCTGCCGTGGATCTGTCGGGGTTCGGCCGCACCCGGCCGGTTCCGGAAGCGAATGAGGGTGACGAGCAGCGTCGTCTGCACCACGACGAACACGAGCACGGCCCACCAGAACACGTGACGGTACAACGCGTCGATCGCGCTGGTCTGGTCCGAGAGGGGATGCAACGTGGACTGGGGATAGGAATCCCCAGAGCACGCCGTCAGGACGGCCACGGCCGCGCCGAGGGCCACGACCGTCGCCCAGCGTGCCGCGGGCGCATACCGGATTGAAGCTCTGCCCATTCCCTGCTCGAGCTGCGGGTGATGGTATTGGACGTGATAGGAGGGTGCCGGGCTGGCGGCACCAGCGCGACAAGTTACCGACCCCCGGGGGCGAAGGCAATCGGTCCGCCGAGGTGGATTTCCGAATGGAACCACCACAATTCCTCGCATCATTCCTCGCATCGAACGCACCATCTTTCACGAACGGGCTCGGGTTCCCGCGCAGACTGGGCCGCGCCGGCCGGGAGCCGCACGGTTGCTTTGAGCCCGAGCGCCTCCGGCCGCGTCTGCTGGACGCCCCCCCTGGCCACCGTTACCATTGGCGGATGCTGGAAGCCATTCGTAAGAAGCTGCAGGCCGAGGTCGAAGACCTGAACCACGAGCTGACGGTCACGCTGCCGGCGACCCTCAAACGGGCCATCGCCAACGGCGACCTGCGCGAGAACGGCGACTATCACGCCGCGCTCGAGCGCCAGCAGTTCGTGGGCGCTCGGCTCAGTCAACTCCGTGCCCGCCTGGGCAAGTTGTCCCAGATCGACCTCTCCAAGATCCCCACGGACCGGGTCGGCCTGGGCTCCCACGTGACGGTCAAGGACGTCAAGACGGGCGAGACCGAGCGGTGGGAGCTGGTGATCCCGGAAGCCATGGACTTCGATCGCGGACAAGTCTCGGTTTCGTCCCCGCTCGGGCGGGGACTGGTGGATCGCACGATCGGGGATGTCGCGGTGGTCCAGCTCCCGGCCGGCGTTCGCAAGCTCAAGATCCTGGAGCTCCGCACCCTGCACGATCAACTCCACGACGGCGAAGGTGCGGCCAACGCCTGAGTGGGGGGAGGCGCCTCCGGGACGCCCTTCCCTGTCCGAGTCCCAGCTCGCCGTCTCACGAATGGCTCGCTACGTCACCGCCGGTCCCCCCGCGGCCGAGGCGTCCGCCGTATGGTTTGCCCTCCACGGCTACGGGCAGCTCGCGCGCCGGTTCGCGCGCAATCTTCGCCCGCTGCTCGACGGGCAGCGTCTGGTTGTGGTCCCTGAAGGCCTGTCGCGATTCTATCTCGAGGGCGGCCAGGGACGGGTTGGCGCGTCCTGGATGACACGCGAGGATCGGGAAGCCGACATCAGCGACTATGTGTGCTACCTGGACCAGCTCCTCGGTGTCGTGGCCCCGCCGGAGCGGGTGCCCACCGCCGTGCTCGGGTTCTCACAGGGGGTCGCCACCGCCTGCCGGTGGTCCCTCGCCGGCCGGGTGCGCCCCCAATGGCTGGTGCTCTGGGCCGGCGGGCTGCCACCCGACCTTCCCTGGCCGACCGCCGCCAAGCGGCTGCGCGACACGACGGTGGTGTTCGTGAACGGCCGGAGCGATCCCCACCTCACCCGCACGGAGGTGACCAAGCAGCGGGACCTGCTCCGCGCTCGGGACGTGGCCAGCGAGGAGCTCTGGTTCGACGGCGGGCACGAGCTGGATCAGGGAGTGTTGGCCGACCTCGCCACCTGGTAACCCGCTTGCGCATGACCGCTAGTCAGTTATTATCTGACCATGGGTCAGCCGAACACCGCCAAAGGCCGTCGCCGAGCCCGCAGCGCCGTGGCGAAGATCGAGCGGCGCACGCAGATCCTCGACGCCGCGGTTGGCCTGCTCGACAAGGTGGACCGCGATCAGATCACGGTCGCCAGCGTGGCCGCCGGAGCGGGCATCGCCAAGGGCACCGTCTACCTGTACTTCCGCACCAAGGAAGAGCTGTTCCTGGGCCTCACCGAGCGACTCCTCACGGGATGGTTCGACGAGCTGGACGCGGCGCTGGCCGCCGGCCAGGGCTGGATCGCGGCGTCCGCGCTGGCTGATCTCCTGGCTGGCGCCCTGACTCGGCGCCCGCTCCTGCGTCAGCTCCTCGCGATTCTCGGACCGGTGCTCGAGCAGAACCTCGATGGCGACCGGGCCGTCCGCTTCAAGTGGCGGATTGCCGGCCGGATGACGACTACGGGCACGCTCCTCGAGCACCGAACAGTGTTCCTGCGGCCGGGGGATGGGGCCCGTGTACTCCTTCACCTGCACGCGCTGGCGGCCGGGCTGCAGGTCCTGGCTGAACCGGCCGCCTCCGTGCGGCGCGTGCTCGACGCGCCCGGGCTGGAGCTGTTCCGCCTCGAGTTCGACCGTGAGTTCCGTTCCGCGGCTGGGGCACTGCTGACTGGACTGGAGCGGACCAACTAGCGGAACCGAGGCGGGGAATGGACCCGCGGAGTCCGCGAGTGAACTCGCGGCTCGGCTTCAGCCGGTGAACCGGCGGTGCGCGAACGCGCGAAGATTGAGAACCTCAGGGGATGCAGGGAGCTGAGACCACGTGGCAACCGCGTTGATCACCGGTGCATCATCAGGGCTCGGTGCCGAGTTCGCCCGCCGATACGCGGCGGATGGTCACGACCTGCTGCTGGTCGCGCGCCGGGGCGAGCCGCTCCACGCGCTGGCCACCGAGTTGTCCGCGCGCCACGGTATCCGGGCGGAGTCGGCCCTCATCGATCTGTCGTCGCCCGACGGCGCCCGATCCGTCGTCGAGGCCGTGCGGGCGCTGGGTCTGGCGGTCGACGTGCTCGTCAATAACGCGGGGTTTGGCCTGCGCGGTCCCTTCGCCACGATCCCGGTCGAGCGTGAGCTGGCCATGATCCAACTCAACGTCACCACCGTGGTGCACCTGACCAAGCTGCTTTTGCCGGCCATGCTGACTCGAGGGCAGGGGCACATCGTGAACGTCGCCTCGACGGCGGCATTCCAACCCGGGCCTGGGATGACCATCTACTACGCCACCAAGGCCTTCGTTCTCTCATTCTCGGAAGCACTCGCCGAAGAGCTGCGCGGCTCGGGCGTCGCGGTCAGCACGGTGTGTTTCGGCCCGGTGCCGACCGGGTTTCAGGACACCGCCGGCCACAGGAGTGGGTGGCTTTACGCACGGACCATGATGGACGCCCCCCGCGCCGTGGACCTCGCGTACCGGGCCGTGCGGCGACGGCGGCGGCTCATCATTCCCGGTCTGCTCAACCGACTGCTGATCCAGACCCAACGCGTTCTGCCGCGCGGTCTCGTCACGCGCGCCGTTCGGAGAGTCGTAGGCTAGGGTCGCGAGCTTCCCTAGGAGCCGGCGGTGACCTTCTGGAGGTAGAGGACGATCCGCTGCAACTCATCCTGCGTCAGCGGCTGCCCCGTGAGCTGCTGCATCCGGCCGCTCATGCGGCGCACCACCGCAACCCAGTCCTCGGACGAGTGCTGGCGCACGTCGGGGAGACCATGGCAGGCCCCGCAGCGCTCCACAAAGACCTGTTTGCCGGGTGCGTTTGGCAGGTTCCCCGCGGTGACCTGGAGCGCGTTCGCGAGCATGTAGTCCAGGATCACGACTCGTTCCGCGTCGGTGGGGACGGCCACGTGGTATGTGGTGTCGAGGCTCGACATGCGTAGCCACATCCGGCGCAGGACCACCGGCCAATCCTGGGCCGAGTGGGACGACGGCGCCGGCATGCCGTGGCAGGCCTGCCCGCAGAACTGGCCCACCAGCTTGGCGCCCTGACTGTCGGGATCCGGGAGATCCGCGGCGGCGACGCCCGTTGGCATGTTCACCATGGCCGCCGCGAGAATCAGTCTGTCAGCCGCGGACGTTTGGCCTTGATCCGCGGGCGGCGTGGCCTGGGGCGTGCACGCCACCACCCACAGCGTCACCGCGGCGACCCTCAGCAACCGCGTCATCACTCGACCCTCCCGAGTCCTTCCCATGACCTCATCTCCGCGTGGACTGTCTGCCTGGACGCGTCGGCCCAGTAAGAGACGGCGAAATTACCGCAAATGCAACTGCTGCGCTCAGCTGCGTTTTGGCGGCTCGATGCGTGACAGCCGGATCAGGTTGATCCGGAAGCGCGCGAGCACGGAATAGAGCATTGCCAGGCTCACGAGCACGAACACGATGTTGGCGATCCGCGTGACCTGCCCACCACTCAGTCCGGTGAACACGGCACCGGCGTAGAGCCCGGTATTGGCCAGCACGAGCAGCAGTCGCGCTTCGGTCGGCCCGAAGATCCCGAAGCCCAGCTCGAACAGCCCGAAGACCGACGATTCGAGATAGACGTTGATCGACAGACAGAGGTAGAGAATCACGAGGCCCATCGCGACGGGCAGGCTCACGTACGGCGAGAGCCCGATCCCGATCCCAATGACCGCGGTATTGATGGCGTCCACCATGTGATCGATGTAGTAGCCGTACTTCGGGCGCTCGATCTTGCGGACGCGCGCGAGCGTGCCATCGAGGCTGTCACCGAACCAATTGACGAAGAGGCCGCCGCTCGCGAGCCACAGCCATCCGGGATGCCGGCCCGCGAGGGCATAGCCGCCCCCCACCATGCAGGCGCCAAGCACGCCAAGTGCCGTGAGATGGTCTGGCATCATGCGCGTCGGCAGGCGAGCGGCGATCCAGCGAAGGAGGCGCCGCTCCGGCTCCGCGAGCAGGAAGGTCATTTCGCGCTTCGCCGTTTCCATGCAAGCCTCGCTGAAGGGAGAAGCATGACCGCGAACAGGGCCACGAGGATCCACGTGGGAATCTGAACGACCACCCCGAGCCACGCGAGGAGCACGTAGCGCGGAAACCGACCCACGGCCACCGCCGCGAGATACCGCGCCAGGGGATAGTGCTCCGCGAACGCCATTGCCTTGAACGGGAAGAACGGCAACGGCGTGATGCCGGAAACCGCCAACACGACGAACGGCGCGCGGGCAAAGCGGGCCCGCAACCATCCAATGGACCCTTCCGCGAAGAACGGCGTGTGCCGCACCTTGCGGATCAGGGGTACGAACGCGCGATGGTCGACCCAGCCGGCGAGCACGGTCCCCAGCGTCGCGATCACCGCCGTGAGCCACACCCCGTAATGCGCGCCGTACCACAACACCACGGGCTCGTGCGGAATGACGGCCATGGCGACATTCGACAGAAACGCGTAGCCAAAGAGTGTGGCGGCGACAACGAGGGAAATCGTGGCCCTCCGCGGGAGGGAACGGTAGATTGGCCGCGCGGCGACGGGAGGTGACGGCGCGTGTTGGTGTTGGAAGATATCACCAAGCGATATCCCGGGGTGACGGCGCTCGACGGCGTGCACGTCTCGCTCACGGCCGGGCGTGTCCACGCCCTGGTGGGCGAGAACGGCGCCGGCAAGTCCACCCTGCTGCGGATTCTCGGCGGGGCGGCGCCACCCGACGCGGGCCGCCTGCTCCTGGACGGTGTCGCCGTAACCTTCCGGACCCCGCGGCGGGCGTTGGACGCCGGCATCATGGTGATCCATCAGGAGTTGTCGCTCGTCCCCGAGTTGGGCGCCGATGCGAATCTCTTCCTCGGTCTCGAGCGGACCCACCGCGGCGTGCTCGACCGCACCGGGATGCGGGACGAAGCGCGGCAGGTGCTGGCCCAGCTCGGGCTCGCGCTGCCCGACCCCTCGGTCCCCGTACGGAGCCTGTCCATCGCGCAACGCCAACTCGTCGAGCTGGCGCGCGCCCTGGTGCGCCGCGCCCGGGTCATCGCGCTGGACGAACCCACCGCGACGCTCACCCCGGCGGAGGTCGCGCATCTGTTCACGCAGGTCCGTCGGCTGCGGGACGAAGGCTCGGCAATCGTGTTCGTGTCGCACCGGCTGGACGAGATTCGCGCGCTCGCCGACGACCTGACGGTCCTCAGGGACGGCCGGAACGTGTGGCAGGGGCCGGCCGGGGACGTGGACGACGCCGCCGTGATTCGACTGATGGTGGGCCGAGACGTGGAGTACGTCCGGCGTAACGCCGCGCGGCCGCGGGCACCGGAGCCGGTGCTCCAGGTCCGCGGTCTCACCCGCGCGCCGGCATTCCGTGACGTGGACCTCACCCTGCATCCCGGAGAAATCGTCGCGTTGGCCGGGCTGGTCGGCGCCGGGCGGACCGAGGTCGCCCGCTGTGTCGCCGGTGCGGACACACCGGATGCCGGCACGATGGAGTTGGCCGCGCGGCCCTACGCTCCCGCGTCGCCCGGCGACGCCATCCGGCACGGCGTGGCGTACCTGCCGGAGGACCGCAAACGCGACGGCCTCGTGCTCGGCCTGTCGGTCCGGGAGAACACGACCCTCCCTGTGCTCCGGCGCTTCACGCGAGCCGGCGTCGTGCAAGCGGCCACGGAGCGCGCGGCGGCGCTTGGCGTGGTCCAGCGCGTCGACCTGCGCCCGCCGGAGATCGAGCGACCGGCGCAGACGCTCTCCGGCGGCAATCAGCAGAAAGTCGTGCTCGCGCGATGGCTGTTGGCCGACGCTCGGCTCTTGATCGTGGACGAGCCGACCCGCGGCGTGGATGTCGGCGCGAAGGCGGAGCTGCATCGTCAGCTGCGCGCGCTCGCGGACGAGGGGCGCGCCGTGCTGCTGATCTCGTCGGAGCTGCCCGAAGTGCTCGCGCTCGCCGATCGGATCATCGTCATGCGTGAGGGGCGAGTGACCGGCGAGCTGCCGGGGGCCGGTGTCACCGCGGAACAGGTGATGGCCCTGGCGGTGGCCGCGTGACCAAGGCACGCGGGTGGCTCGGGCGGTACGGCGTCGGGATCGCATTGCTGCTCATTGTCGTGACTGCCGCGGTCGCGGTTCCCGGCTTCTTCACGCGAGCCAATCTCACGACGATTCTCCTGCACGTGTCGATCAACGCCATCCTCGCGCTCGGGATGACGTTCGTGATCGTCACGGCCGGCATCGACCTCTCGGTCGGATCGGTGCTCGCGCTGGCCGGAGTCCTGACGGCCGGAACGCTCACGAGCGGCGCGGTGCTCGATGTGGTCGGCGTCGGGGGGGCCGCGATCCTCGCCGTGGCCGTGGGGATCGGCGTGGGCGTCGCGGCCGGCGCCTTCAACGGCGCGGTGACCGCGTGGCTCGGCGTGGCGCCGTTCATGGTAACCCTGGCAG
>CAYWNR010000117.1:0-3898 GCA_964459705.1 uncultured Gemmatimonadaceae bacterium
TGTTCACCCCCCCCGCCCGTATGTCCCCCCACTCCCGAAGGGAGAGGGGGGACAGAGGGTGAGGACTCAGCTCCCGCCTCGCAACTCCTCGACGCCCCACAGCTTGTTGATGCTCTCCCAAGTAACCACCCGCGGCTTGCGGAACCTACGCCGGACGGAATCCAAGGCCGCGCCGCGCACCTCGACCTCGCTGACGCTCGCCGGCCCCAGTCCCACCCGGTGGGCCCAGACGAACGTGGGGACCTCGAGTGGCCGGATGCCCATCGCGTCCGCCGCCACGAGATCGGTGGCCAGGGGATTCGTTCCCGCCACGATCAGGTTCATCGGCACGAGACCGCCGCCGGTCGGGCCGTCGCCCTCCATCGCCGTCGACCCGTCCACGACAGTCAAGCCGAGCTTGTTGGCGCGGACCATATCGATCGTCTCGAACGCGACGCCCGGTGACCGGTGCTGGGCCGCCTGGTCGTGCAGCCACGAGCGCACCGAGTAATAGACCGTGCCGGGGTAGAGACCGATCAGGTTCTTCATGCCGAGCGTCACGGTCGCCAGCGTGTGGGTCTTCATCATCGGGACGGAGCACAGCAGATCGATGTCCGTCAGCGCGTGGTGTAGCGTGATCCGGTCGGACACGAATCCATTCGGTACGGCCACCTCCGCCATCTCGCCCGAGTGGAGGTTGATCAGCGGGACGTGCAGGGAGCCGGCGAGCTCGCCGTAGCCCAGCGTGTCGAACACGTAGCGCTGCATGCGGTCGAGGATTTCGCGATCCCGCGTCCGGTACGTGACCCCACCACGAACGTTGAAGCCGTTGCCGGCCGCCGACCCTTCGCCGATGGACACCTCTTTGCCCGCGCGCAGCATGAGCCGCGCGAGCGCCTTCACCACACCCGGCTTGGTCGTGAACGCCGCGCCCTCGGCCACGAGGTTCGGCTTCAGCATGATCCGGTCCTTGCCCTTCGCCACCGTCTCGATTCCTCCGAGGAGGTCGATGGCCTCCTCGACGGCGAGACTCACCCGGCCGTCACGGATCCGGACGACACTGACGACGGGCTTCGTGGACGCGGGACGATTACCGGACCAGAGTGGGAATCGCCCCGCGGCGCTCCCCAACACCACACCGGACGTCGCTGTGAGGAAGTCTCTGCGTGACGGGTGGTTCATGGGATGCTCCGGGTGCGGCGGACCGGCGGGCAGCGTGACAGCGTGCAGCGTGCAGCGTGCAGCCCCTTCACGGTCGTGTTCGCAGCATGGGTCCGTGTGAGAGGGCGCGCAAGGTCGACGATGACATCATACCCGTCACGAACGGTCGGCTATCCACCGTGACGCCAGGCCATCCCACCCCGGGGAATGGCCGCCGCGACCGCTCCGCATTTGCGGAGGGGGGGTGGTGGGTGAGGGACCGGCGCGTGACACCTGGGCCATCCCACTTCCGTAGGTAATCCGAGGCGTGGACGCCGCTTTGGGAGGGGTGCATGGTCGGTTTGCTCGCGATCATCGGTTTGGTGCTGGGCCCCGGAGGCCCGCAGTCCGCACACCAGTTGGATAGCGCACGCGCCGCGCGCCCAACGGCGCGGGCGGTCCTGGCCGTTCAGGCCCCCGTCATCGACGGACGCGACCAGGACCCGATCTGGCGGCTCACCCAGGTCATCACGGACTTCCAGGAATGGGAGCCGACCGAGGGCAAGCCGGCCCGGTTCCCCACCGAGGCGCGCGTCGCCTACGACCGCGCCAACCTGTACGTCTTCGTCCGTTGCTTCGATCCCCATCCCGACAGCATCATTCGGCTTATCGGGCGCCGCGACGATTTTCCGCAGTCCGACCGCGTCGCCTTGCTGATCGACTCGTACCACGACCGCCGCTCGGGGTTCGAATTCGGCGTGACCGCCGCGGGCGGGCGTTACGACGCCGCGATCTACAACGACGGCGACGAGGACGGGGCGTGGGACGCGGTGTGGGACGTGGCCACCCGCATCGACTCGTTGGGCTGGACGGCGGAGTTCCGCATCCCGCTGTCGCAGATGCGGTACGGCCCCGAGCGCGAGCACACGTTCGGCTTCGCCATTAATCGGGACCTCTATCGCTACAACGAGCGGATCGCCTGGCCCCTGTTCCGCCAGTCGGCGGCCGGCCTGGTCTCGCAGTTCGCCGAGATCACCGGGTTCGACGACCTGGAGGCGCCCCGGCGGCTGGAGGCCGCGCCGTATGTCGTCACCAAGAACCGCTCGCGCGTCGAGGGCGACCACTTCGGACGCGATCAGGATTTCTCCGTCGGCGCCGACCTCAAGTACCGCGTGGCGTCCAACCTGACACTGGACGCCACCATCAACCCGGACTTCGGCCAGGTGGAGGCGGATCCCGGCGTGCTGAACCTGACGGCCTACGAGACGTTCTTCCCGGAGCGGCGCCCGTTCTTCGTGGCCGGCCGGGGCGTGTTCCAGATGTCCGTGAACTGCAACGCCGTGAACTGCGGCGGCGAGGGCCTGTTCTACAGCCGCCGCATCGGGCGCGCGCCGACGCTCGCGGGCGTGTACGGGGACACGACATCGCCGGCCTTCACGACGATCTACGGCGCCGCCAAGCTCACCGGCCGCCTGCCGGGAGGCTTGCGGCTCGGCGCGCTCGACGCCGTCACGAAGAAGATGACCGGCGTGGACGGCCAAACCATCGAGCCGGCCGCGAACTACACGGTGGTCCGGCTCGACCAGGACTACCGCGCCGGCGACGGCACCGTCGGCGCCATGGTCACCGCGGTGAACCGGGGCCTGGACGCGTGGAGCACGCCGTACCTGCCGAACAACTCGTACGCGGGGGCGCTGAGCCTGCGGCATCGCTTCTTGAACCGGACCTACCAGATCTCGGCGCTCCTGTCCGGGAGCCGGGTGGAGGGCAGTGCGCCGGTGATTAGCGCCCTCCAGCGCAGCTCCGTGCACTATTACCAGCGACCGGACGCCGGCCTGCCATACGACACCACGCGCACCGTGCTCACCGGCGACGCCGAGGAGGTGAAGCTCGGCAAGGTGGCGGGCCAACACACGCGGTTCGAGTCGTCGTGGCAGCGGCGCTCGCCCGGGTTCGAGATCAACGATCTCGGCTACCTCCAGCGCGCGGGTCAGCACACCTGGGCCACCTGGATCGGGTTCTTCGACCGGCGCGTGCGCCCGCTCTATCAGAGCTTCCAGTGGAACTGGAACTGGTGGCAGGAGTGGACCACGGAAGGCCTGCCCATGGAGCGGGCGGCCAACACGAACCTGCACCTCACGCTGCGCAACAACTGGGGCATTCACGCCGGCGGGACCGTGGGCCAGCTCGGCGCCACCTACGACGACCGCTCGGCACGCGGTGGGCCCGCGGTGCGGCAGGACGCCTACGTCTCGCCGTGGCTCTTCATCAACGGCGACGACCGGCGCCGCGTGGTGCCCAACCTGTCGGTCAACTACTTCCGCGGCGGGGCCGGGCACGGGCGCTCCGTGAGCGTGAGTCCCGGGCTCGACCTCAAGGCGTCGAGCCGGTTCACGGCGTCGCTGTCGCTCGATTGGTCGAAGAACGACAACGGGTACCAGTGGTACGGTAACGCCCGCGACTCCCTGGGCGTGATCCACTACGGCTTCGCCCACCTCGACCAGACGACCGAGGCCGTCACCGCGCGGCTCAACTACACGGTCTCGCCGACGATGACGCTCCAGGCCTACGCGCAGCCGTTCGTCTCGAAGGGCACGTACAGCGATCTGCGCGAGCTGTCGGACACGCCGCGCGCCGCGCGATACGACGACCGCTACCAGCCGTACTTCGACCCCGCGAGGGCGGCCGATCCCGGCGGATTCAACTACAAGCAGTTCCGCTCGAGCGTGGTGTTCCGGTGGGAGTATCTCCCCGGCTCGATCCTGTTCGTGGTGTGGAC
>CAYWNR010000117.1:3998-8708 GCA_964459705.1 uncultured Gemmatimonadaceae bacterium
CCTTGCGCGAGCGGTGAGAACGCGATGCAGCCGATCCCTTCGTCCGCGAGGACCTCGAGCAGGCCCTGCTCCACGGACCGATTGAACATGCTGTAGCGCGGCTGGTGGATCAGGCACGGGGTCCCCAAGTCCCGCAGCGTTTGGGCCGCGCGACGCGTCGCCTCGGGGGAATACTGCGAGATGCCCACGTGGAGCGCCTTCCCCTGGCGCACGGCGGCGTCGAGCGCGCCCATCGTCTCCTCGAGCGGTGTGTCCGGGTCGGGGCGGTGGTGGTAGAAGATGTCCACGTACTCGAGACCGAGGCGACGCAAGCTCTGGTCGAGGGAGGCGAGCAGGTACTTTCGCGAGCCCCAGTCCCCGTACGGCCCCGGCCACATGTCCCATCCGGCCTTGGACGAGATGATCAACTCGTCCCGATACGTCCCAAGGCCCTCTTTGAGGATGCGGCCGAACGTCTCCTCGGCGGATCCGTAAGGGGGACCGTAGTTGTTCGCCAGATCGAAGTGCGTGATGCCGAGGTCGAACGCGCGGTGGGCCATGGCGCGCGCGTTCGCGTAGTCATCCACGCCGCCGAAGTTGTGCCACAGGCCGAGCGAGACGGCCGGCAGCTTGAGCCCGCTGCGGCCGCAGCGGTTGTACGCCATGGCGTCGTAGCGGTGCGGCGACGGTTGATAGGACAGGGGCGCCTCCGTGTAAGGCGGTTAGGTGGTTAGGCGCTACAACACTGGGTACATCGGTTGTACGCCTAACCACCTAACCGCTTACTCACCGTTCCAGCTTGAACCCCTCAACCACCGCCGGCCGATGGTCCGCCGTGGCCACGCGCCATCCGGTGGCGTACATCCACTGCGTCATGCGCGTGAGCTTGGGATAGTCGATCTGGTCCGGGCCGTCGCGCGGCGTGTGGTAGTCGGGATGCAACAGCGTGCTGAAGAAGATGGACGGCACGCCGACGCGCGCGTAGGACGCGTGATCGCTGCGGAAGTACCAGCCCTCCGGATGGCTCGGGCGGTCCCACAGGGTATCCACGGTGAAATGCGTCAGGTCGTCGTTGGCCTCGAGGGCCCACGCCACCAGCTCGGGCGAGTTCACGTGCGGCGGCTGGACGCCGAGCAGCGCCGCCTGGCCGGGCGCGTTGCGGCCGATCATGTCGCCATTCAGCACGGCCACGATGGAATCCAGTGGGACGGTGGGATGCGCCGCGAACCAGCGGGATCCGAGCAGCCCCTTCTCCTCGGCGCCGTGCCACACGAACAGCGCCGAGCGCCGCCCCGGCCGCTGGACGAACGCGCGCCCGATCGCGAGCAGGGCGACATCCACGCTGCCGTTGTCGTCCGCGCCATTCCAGATCGAGTCTCCGTCCACTGGGACGATGATGCCGTCGTGGTCCGTGTGCCCGCTGAACAGTACGTATTCGCCGCGGAGGTCGCGTCCGGGGGCGCGCGCCACGACGTTGACCGAGGGATACGTGAACCGCTCCGCGCGGATGTGCGCCGTGAAGCGCCGGCCGCCGGCGGCGCGCAGGCGATCGCGGTAGCGCCGGCTCACCCACAGGATGGGAGGGCCGTCCGGCGCGTCGGGAGGTTCGAGGGTGTACTGCCCGCGGGCAAAGCTCCGCATGCCCACGAAGCCGATCTGTTGCTCCGCCACCGAATCCGCCACCAGCACGATGGCGGCGGGCCGCATGGCCGTGAGCGCGCGCGCCCGCGCGCGGATGGCGCCCAGCGTGTAGCGATACCCCCAGAGACTCACGGAATCGTCCGGCACCGTGGGTGGCGGTAGCAGGTCCGCCACCAGCACCGCACCCGCGGCGCTGCCCGCGGCGCCGGGCGCGGCACTCCCAATCCACCGCACCGGCGCCGACACGTCGGCGTCCACGGGCTGGACCACGAACACGCCGTCGAGATACGGCAGCGGCGCGCCGCCCAGGCTGAAGGTGCTGGTGGCGGAGACGCGCGTGCGCTGGATGGGCCAGAACTGGAAGAACGTGCCGTCATCGCCGGCGGGCTCGAGCCCGGCGGCGGCGGCGCGCTGGGCGAGCCACGCGGCCGCGCGCAGCTCGTCGCGCGTGCCGGCCTCTCGGCCACGCATGGTGTCGGCGGCCAGGGTCATCAGATCCGCGCGCAGGTCGGCTTCGTGGATGGCTTCCACCGCCGGCGGGGCTTCCTGGACGGAGCAGGCGGACGCGGCGAGCAGCAAGGTGACAACGGCAAGTGCGCGGCGCATCGGGACTCCCGGCGAGAGTGAAGAACGCGGCGTGCAGCGTGCAGCGTGCAGCGTGCTGAGTATAGCGTGCAACGTGCAACGTGCAACGCGCGTCGGTGTTCGCGCTTCAATACCTAAGCCTGGGGGGCGAGGCGGGCTCATGTCTTGAAACCGAGCGCCGCCGCGACCGCCTTCTGGCGCTGGTCGAGCGTCAGGAACCGGATGGCGGTTGGCTCCTCCGTGAGGTAGAGGGCGGTCGCCAGGTGCCAGCAATCGGCGCCACGCACGTAGCCGGCCTCCAGGACTCGCGCGATCTCGGGGTGGAGCGGGCGATCGGGCACGACCCAGGAGATCGCGTCCAGCCACTCGGGCTCGAGTGGGACGCCCTCGCGCTGAAACGCGCTCCGCAACTCCGCCTCGAGCAGGTTGGACGCGGCGAGCATGTCGAAGCCCGCGAGCCGGCGCGCCAGCGCGGTGGCGCCGCGTTGGCCGAACGCGATCGCCACGAGGCACGACGTGTCGACGTACGCGAGCTTCACGCGTCGCGATCGTCGAGGAAGCGTTCGAGCGCGCCGGGCTTCCGCGCCACCGGCTCGAGCGCGGCGCCGGGGCGCGCGGCGTGCGTGACAATCCCGCGATCCACCAGTCGCTCCACGCGGGCCGCGAGGTCGGCTCCGCCTGGCTCGATGGGCCGGATCTCGGCGACCGGCTCGCCGTGGACTGTGACGACCACCCGCCGTCCCTCCCGCACCCGGCGGATGATGGCCGAGAGTTTGGCCTTGGCTTCGTACAGGGAGTAGGTATCGCGCCGTTCCGTCATAGGCCGATGATAGTCAGACTAGTCAGATTAGGCAAATCCCTCGCCCTGGTGGTATCGACGTGGTGCCGGAACCGTTGGGGTCGGCCCACAGCTACAATGTCTTGGTGACACCCGTGGGCTCTGCCGTTGACAGGCCCGTTCACCGCGCGCAATGTCGTGGGCCGCACAGATCCGGCCCCACTCGGGGTGGCTGACATCATCACCACCGGAGGATCCGATGGCACTCGACACGAGGCTCATCTCGGTCACGATCGTCTACTGCAAAAACAACACGCAGTGGAAGAAGGAGATCGATTTGGACAAGGCGGGTGGATTGTGGTGGAACAACGGAGGCGCCGCGAACACGGGGAACGATCACGTGCCCGGGAAGAAGACGAAGCTGCCCGACCCCTGCAAGATGGAGTTGGCCGGCGACGGCTCGGCGTGCTGGTGGGACAACCGTACGAACTCGTGGGTATGTCCCGACGGTCTCGGCGGTTGACCGGGCTCGTGACCGGCGGCCCGCGCGTATCCGCCTAGTGGCCGGGCCCGGATCCGAGCAACTCCGCGAACCGTGGCTGCGCGCGGAGCGGCCGCAGCTCCCGGGCCCATCTGATCATCTCGCGGTCGGCGGGGTGCGCGGCCACATACGCGGCAACGAGGTCGAGGGCGCGGACGGAGTCGCCGAGCAGGGCCAGCACGCCCGCGGCGGGCAGGACGAGGCCCGCCGCATCGGAGGGCGCGCGCAGGTAGCGTCCGACGATCCGCCTGGCCGAGTCGGCGCGTCCCGCGCGCGCGAGCACGGCGGCGACGAGCAGGGACAGATGCGGTTCCAGCTGGTCCCGCATGGAAGCGATGTAGTAATCGAGCGTCCGGCTCTCCAGCTCGACGGCGCGCCCAGGGTCGGCCGCCGCGGTGGGCGACCACGCCATGAGCTGCAACTGGCAGTCGTAGAACATCGCGACGTCCGGAAAGCGCTCCGCCCCGAGTTGGCACCAGTGGGCCGCGGTCTCGTCCCGATCCAGTTGGAGGTTGTACTGGAACAGGCGCAGCAGGAACTGGTCCGTGTGCTCGAGGTACGGATCCGTCCGGTAGGCTTGCTCGGCGTAGTGCACCGCCTCCGCGAGGCGCCCGTCGCGCGCCAGCAGCTCGCTCAGCGTGCGCAGCACGTCGGCCCGATCCGGATTGCCATCGACCGCCGACCGGAGATCCGATTCCGCTTCGTCGCGTAAGCCGGCGGCGGCCGCGGAGTCTGCCGGTGGGTGGCCACTCCACAGCAAGTACTTCAGTAGGCCCCGAATCTGGTGGGCCTCGGGATCCGTAGGCGCCATTGCCACGGCGCGGTTTGCGTGCGCGATGCCGCGGCGCAGCAGCGTTCCGTCGTCCGGCGCGTGCCGGGCGAGGGCGAGGCCGATCTCGCGCCGGGTCAGCCGCGCACGCGCGATGACCGGCTCGGTCCAGTGCGGATCCAGCCGCTCGGCAACCGCGAGCAGGGAGTCCTGGTCACTGAGGATGCGCCGCGCGGCCGTGAGGTCGCCGGCATCGACCATCGCGTCGAAGTCCTCCAACCGACCCGCCGCCCGCTCGACGTGTTCCAAGGCCGCGGGGCTCGCGGTTTCCCGTTCCAACCGGCGCGCGCGCACCACGTCACCCAGGCGACGGCGCAGCAGGCGGGTGACGGTGTCCGCCATGACGGGCAACAGGTT
>CAYWNR010000118.1:0-8687 GCA_964459705.1 uncultured Gemmatimonadaceae bacterium
CATCCAGGTACGTCCGGGGCTCGAGGTCATCGTTGAAGCCAACGGGCATCACATTCACTATGAGATGGGTGCGCTGGCGGCGTTGTGGGGAGTGCAGCCTCGGGCTGTCGCGACACCGGACGGGACACTGAGTGCCGGTCTAGTGGAAGCGGCCATCCGAGCGCCGTCGGCGTTCACACCGCGCACCGGCGGGATCGTCATTGAGAACACGCACAACGTCGCCGGCGGCACCGTCATGCCGCTGGAGACCATGCGGGCGATTCGCGACGTGGCCGCGCGGCACCAGCTCCCACTCCATGTGGACGGGGCCCGGTTGTGGAATGCCGCGGCCGCGCTCGCATGTCCGCTCCGAGCGCTCGGAGAGACGGGTACGACCGTCATGGTCAGCTTTAGCAAGGGACTCGGCTGCCCGGTGGGCTCGTGCCTGGCGGGGTCGCGCGCCCTCATGGCGGAGGCGTGGACCGTGCGCAAGCGGTTGGGTGGCGGTATGCGGCAGTCGGGGGTGCTCGCCGCGGCGTGCCTGTACGCGCTCGATCACACGCTACCCCGCATCGCCGAGGACCACGCGGCGGCGCGGGCCTTCTTCGAGCCGCTCGCGGACCATCCCGCGGTCCGCGTGGCGCCGCCGCCCACGAACATCGTGATGCTCGATCTCGTGCGGCACGACGCTGATACCGCGGTCCGGCTGCTGACCGAAGCCGGTGTCTTGGTGGTGCGCATCGGTCCGCGCCGTGTCCGCGTCGTCACGCACCTGGACGTCTCGGTGGCCGACGCGGCCCGCGCGGGGGAGATCGTGGCCCGCACACTCGGCTAGATGCGGTTCGCGGTCGCAGACCTCACGCGCCCCGCCGAGTACCGCCGTGGGCGCCTTCACGCGATTACCGGCGTGCAGCTGTTCGTGCTCTCCTTCGCTGGGCTGATCGCGTTGGGCGCTATCGGGTTGCTGGTGCTTCCGGGACTCTATACCGGGGAGCGACTCGGCGTGGTGGACGCGCTGTTCACCTCGGCGAGCGCCGTCTGCGTCACGGGCCTCGTCGTCGTGGACACCGCGACGTATTTCACGCGCCTGGGTCAGCTCTGGATTCTCCTGCTCATCCAAGCTGGCGGGCTGGGTATCCTCACGTTCGCCACCCTGATCATCCGCCTGTTGGGGCGGCGCAGCGCCCTCGAGGTGGAGGCCGCGGCGGGGTCGGGGGTAGGCACCACCGTCGGCGGCGCCGGCCGGGTCCTGTGGGCGGTCATCGTGCTCACGGCGAGCATCGAGGGCGTGGGGGCGCTCGGGCTGTGGCTGCTCTGGCGCGGTCCACTGGGGTATGCCGGGGCGATTTGGCCCGCGGTCTTTCACGCCATCTCCGCCTTTTGTAACGCGGGGTTCTCCACGTTCAGCGATTCCATGATCGGCTGGCGCCGGTCCCCACCGGTCCTGCTGACGGTGGGCACCCTGATCGTCCTTGGTGGTCTCGGGTTCGTGGTCCTCGACAACGTCTGGGCCCGGTACGTGACCCGGCGTGCCAGGCGCCTCACGCTCCACTCCCAGATCGCGCTCGGCGCGACGGCGGTGCTGATCGTGACGTCGGCGATCGTGTTCCTCACGTTTGAGGTGGGCATCACGCTGCAGGGTCTGGGGCCCGCGTCGCGCGCCGCGAACGCGCTCTTCATGGCCGTGACCCCACGCACGGCCGGGTTCAACGCGGTGGACTACGAGCAGGTATCGAACCCGAGCCTGGTGCTGACACTGGCGCTGATGTTCATTGGCGGTGCCCCGGGCTCCACGGCTGGCGGGATCAAGGTCACTACGGTGGCGGTGCTGGTGTTGGGCTTGTGGGCGCGGTTGCGGGGCCGACGGACCGTGTCGCTGGCCGGCCGCACGATTCGCGACGAGACCCTGGGCGCGGCGGCCGCGCTGGCGGTTGGTGGCATCGCCATCCTGGGGTTCGGCATCTTCCTGTTGCTGATGGTGGAGCGCGCTGCCGTCAGCGTCGACCGGATCGACTTGATGCGGCTGGTGTTCGAGGTGCACAGCGCGTTCGGCACCGTGGGGCTCTCGATGAACCGCACAGCCGTCTTCACGCCGGCGGGGCGGGTCATCCTCACCGTGCTGATGTTCGTCGGTCGCGTCGGTCCCCTGGCGCTCGCGGCCGCGATGGCCGCTCGGCGGGAGCGCCGCCGCCCGTACCGGTTTGCCCACGGCCAGGTGGCCATCGGCTGAGCCGCGCCAGATCTGAAAGGAACGTCCATGCAACGGTTCGTCGTCGTGGGTCTCGGGCACTTCGGTGGCTGGGCGGCGCGGTCGCTCTACGCGCTCGGCCACGACGTCATTGCCATCGAGAGCGATCCGGATCTCGTGGATCGTTGTCAGGGCGAAGTCACGGTGGCGGTGGTGGGCGACGCGACCGACAAGGACATGCTCAAACAGGTCGGCGCGGCCAATGCGGACGCGGCGATCGTCAGCACTGGCGGCGATCTCGCCACCAGCATCCTGGCCACCCTCGCCCTGCGCGACCTCGGCGTAAAGGACATTTACGTCAAGGTCACGAGTCCGGAGGC
Organism: uncultured Gemmatimonadaceae bacterium; assembly: GCA_964459705.1. GTDB lineage: Bacteria > Gemmatimonadota > Gemmatimonadetes > Gemmatimonadales > GWC2-71-9 > JAOTWJ01. The sequence continues at coordinate 2,548 of CAYWNR010000118.1, forward strand.
CGCGCGTGCGCTCGAGGCATTCGGTGTGCGGGAGACGATCTTCCCCGAGCGCGAGGTCGCGGACCGCCTGGCCCACCGCATCACGTCCAAGAGCGTGCTCGAGTACGTGCCGCTCGCGCCGGGACTGTCGCTCCAAGAAGTGGCCATTCCCGACGGCTGGCTGGGGAAGAACCTGCGCGAATTGCAGCTCCCCCAGACGCACGGTATCCAGGTCGTTGCACTCCAGGACATGCTGACCGGCACGGTGCACGTGGTGCCCGATCCCGACCGTCCGTTGCTCGAGTCGGATGTCGCCATCGTGGCGGGACCCGACGAGGCCATCAAGAAGATGCTGGCCCGATCGGCAGGACGAGGCTGAGCGTTCATGCGCGTGATCGTGGTAGGTGCGGGGGAGGTCGGCTACCACGTCGCCGATCGCCTGGCGAAGGAGCAGCACGACGTGGTCGTGGTCGATCTCGCCCCCGAGCGGCTCGACTACGTGCAGAGCCACATCGACGTGGCCGTCATCGAAGGGAGTGGCGCCAGTCCCGCCGTGCTCCGCAAGGCCGGGATTCGCGAGGCGGGTCTGCTCCTCGCCGTCACGAGCGTCGACGAGATCAACCTGGTGAGCTGCATGTCGGTGCCGTCCCGCTCCGGCCTCATCAAGGTCGCCCGCGTCTCCAACCCGGATTTCTACGCCGAGCGCGCGACGCTGCAACCCAGCGCGTTTGCGGTCGACTTGCTGATCAACCCGGAACGGGAGTTGGCGCTGGACGCGTTCCGCCTCCTCCAGGTGGTGGCGGCGTCCGATGTCGCCGTGTTCGCCGATGGCGCCGTTCAGGTGGTCGGCTTGATGGTCACCGACGGGGCGCCCATCGCCGGGCGCTCGCTCGCGGAGGTGAGCGCGGCGGAGCAGGGCCGCCAGCTGCTCACGGTGGCCGTCGAGCGGGATGGCGCGACGATCGTGCCGACGGGCGCCACGGTGATCGAAGCGGGAGACCATATCTACGCCATTGCCGCGGCCGCGGAAATCCCGCGCGCCCTGGAACTCACCGGTCATCACTACGAGAAGGTCCAGCGCGTGATGCTCGGCGGTGGGAGCGTGGAGATGTTCTATCTCGCGTCCCTGCTCCAGCAGCATGAAGTCGGCGCGATCGCCATTGTCGAAAACCGGGAGCGGGCCCAGGAGCTGGCGGAGAAGCTCGATCGGACCCTGGTCCTGAATGGCAACGTGACGGATGTCGAACTGCTCGAGCTGGAAGGGGTCGGGGGCATGGACGCCTTCGTCGCACTGACGGACTACGACGAAGCCAACATCATCGCGTCGCTCGTGGCGAAGCACGCCGGCGCCAAGCAGGTCATCACGCTCGTGAACAAGAGCGACTACGTCCCGCTGGCCCGGCGGATCGGACTGGATGCCGCCGTCAGCCCCCGCTTGAGCGCCGCCGGGGCCATCCTGCGGTACGTGCGCCGCGGCAGTGTACGGCGCGTGGCCACGCTGCAGAACAACGACGCCGAGGTGATGCTGCTCACCGTCACCACCAACTCCCCGCTCCTGGGACGCCCGCTGGCGGAGCGGCACATTCCCGAGGGTGCCATCGTCGGCGCGATTCTGCGCGGGACCGGCGTCCTCGTACCGACCGGCCGCGATGCGTTGCGCGTCGGTGATGAGGTGATCGTCTTCGCCCTGCCGGAGGCGGTCGATCCGGTTACCCGGCTCTTCCCCCCATGAACCTGCGTGAAGTCGTTCATGTCGTCGGGGTCCTGCTGGTGGCCGTGGCGGGCACGATGGTGCCGTGTGTGCCGTTCGCCGTGCACGAAGGGCTGGTCCTCCCGTGGCTCGGCGCGATTGCCGCGACGGCGATTGCCGGGGGGCTCGCCTGGACGCTGACCGGCCGGGTGAAGTCGATCAATCAGCGAGAGGGTGTGGCAATCGTCGGCCTGGGCTGGGTGGCCGTGGTGCTGGCGGGTAGCCTCCCGTTCATTCTCACGGGCGTTGCCCCGTCGATCGCCGCGGCAGTGTTCGAGTCAATGTCGGGGTTCACGACCACCGGAGCCACGGTCTTCAGTGTCATCGAGGTCCTGCCGGCGAGCATCCTGTTGTGGCGCAGCATTACCCACTGGCTCGGTGGCATGGGCATCATCGTCCTCGGTGTCGCGATACTTCCGCTCGTCGGGCTGGGCGGGGCGCAGCTGTTTCGGGCCGAGGTACCGGGGATCACGGCGGACAGACTGGCGCCACGCATCGCGACCACCGCGCGGTTGTTATGGGGTGTGTATGCGGGGCTGACGCTGGCGCTCGTCCTCCTCTATCTCGCGTTGGGAATGTCGCCGTTCGACGCGGTGAACCACGCGATGAGCGCGCTGGCCACGGGGGGCTTTTCCACCCGAACCGCGTCGCTGGGCGCCTTCTCGCCCGCCATCCAGTGGGTCACGGTGCTGTTCATGTTCATGGCCGGGATCAACTTCACGCTGCATTACCGCATGTTGCGCGGTCGCTGGAACGCGTGGTTTCGGGACACGGAGTGGCGATGGTACGCGGCCTCCAGCGTGATCGTTGCGGCCATCATTTTCGTGGCGGTCGGCGCGCAGCAGGGTGCGTGGACCCCGGACACGCTGCGGCGCGCGGTATTCAACACCGTGGCCGTGCACAGCACGACGGGTTTTGCCACCGCCGACTTCGCCCTCTGGCCGTCCGTTGCGCAGGTGCTTCTCATCGGGCTGATGTTCGTGGGCGCCATGGGTGGCTCGACCGGAGGGGGTCTCAAGATGGTGCGGGCCGCCGTGGTGGCGCAGCATACGCGGGGGGAGATCCGGAAGATGCTCCACCCGCGGGCGATGATCGTGACCCGGCTTGGGCGCACGGCCGTGCGGAGCGACGTTGTGCTGAACGTGCTCGCATTCCTGGGGATGTACGTGGCGACCCACGCGGCCGGCACGGTGGCGCTGGCGGCGTTGGGCAGCGACTTCATCACCGCGATGTCCGCCGCGCTCGCGGCGATGTCGAGCATCGGCCCCGGCCTGGGCGCCGTCGGCCCCGCCGCGCACTACGGGCATCTGGGGGATCCCGCGCTCGTCGTCCTCACCGTCCTCATGCTGCTCGGACGGCTGGAGTTCTACACGATTCTCGTGCTGTTCCTGCCGGGCGCGTGGGCACGAGCCGGGGGCGAGCGGTAGAGGGGACGATGGGAGGACGGGAGGCTGAGAGCGTGCAGCGTACAGCGTGCAGCGTGCAGCGGACCTGCCCCGCGAGCGGAGCACTGCTGCAGGGGCTGCCCCCTGCACGTTCCACGTCACGTCCTCCCGTCGGGTGGTCCCCACGCGCCTCCCCCGCTAACTTCCGCCTGCCCCAGGTCCGGAGGGCGGCGGCGCGCGAATCGCGTCAGGACCGTGCAGGTAGCAGCGCTAAGCGATGACTGACGTCGCTCCGGGGCGCCTGGGGCACCTTCACCTATCCCAATGACCTACACGGCCCTCGCCCGCAAGTACCGCCCGACGCGCTTCAGCGATCTCGTTGCCCAGGAGCACGTGGCGGCGGGGTTGCGCGGTGCTGTGGAGAAGCAGCGCGTGGCCCACGCCTATCTGCTCACCGGCCCGCGCGGCGTGGGGAAGACGACCGCCGCTCGCATCCTGGCCATGGCGCTGAACTGCGAGCGACGAGGTGCCGCCGACACGGCCGCCGGCGAGCCGTGCGGAACGTGCGATTCGTGCCGGCGCATCTGGTCCGGCTCCGCCAACCTCGACGTGATCGAGATCGACGCCGCGAGCAATCGCGGCGTGGACGACGCCCGTGACCTGCGCGAGCGCGCGATGTATGCCGCCAGCGGGCCGGAGGGCTACAAGGTCTACATCATCGACGAAGCGCACATGCTGACGCGGGAAGCGTGGAACGCGCTCCTCAAGATCCTCGAGGAGCCGCCTCCCCGCGTCGTGTTCGTGTTCGCGACGACCGAGCCGCACAAGATCGCCAATACCGCGGCGCCGGTCTTGAGCCGCGTGCAGCGGTTTGATTTCCGGCGGATTGGCCCCGAGATGATCGTCGAGCGACTGCGGTTCGTCACCACCGAGGAAAACGTGCCGGCGGAGGACGATGCCCTGCGGCTGATCGCCCGCGTCGCCGCCGGGGGCATGCGGGATGCCCTCTCGCTCCTCGATCAGGCCTTGGCGTTCGGAGACGGGGCGGTCACGGTCGCGCGCATTCGGGACGCGCTCGGCCTCGTGGCGGACGAGACGTATGGCGACGTGTTCGCGATCATCGCCGACCGACGGCCGGAAGCGGTTTTCCCGCTCGTCGCCCGTCTGGTGGACGCCGGCGTGGATCTCGCGGAATTCGTGAATGGCCTCGGCGACGCCTTGCGCGCGCTGATGGCCCGCGTCCTGGGCGGCGAGTTGGCGGGCACGACCGACGCCCTGCGGAGCGCCGTGGCGTCCCACGCCGATCGCTTCGCGGCGGGGGACGTGCTCCGCATGCTGCAGTTGCTCCAGGAAGCCGAAACGGGGATCCGGCGGAGCAGCAACGCCCGCCTGCACGTTGAGGCGCTCCTGCTGCGCTGCGCGCTCTTGGATCGCACGGTGGAGTTGCGCGACGTGCTGGCCGCGTTTGGATCCGGCGGGGCAAGCCCACCGCCCGACGCGCCAACCCGCGACAAGCGGGAGGAGCGGCCCCCGGCGGGTGGGGACCTGCTGCGGGACGCCGCGCCTCCGCCGCAGAGGAACCGGACCCCTCCGCGTGGGGGGGGCGTGCCCGACCCCGCAACCCTGACTGCGCATTGGGAGGACGTCGTGGCGGCCGTGCGGGACCGGCGACCGCTCGTTGCGGCCGCGCTAGCGCATGCCAGCCCGGTTGGGGTCGAGGGCGACGTCGTGGTTCTCCGCCTGGCGGACTCGGATGTGCACGCCGAGGGCCTGGACCGGAGCCGCCCGGTGATCGAGGGCGCTCTGCACGAGGTGTTCGGCGCGAAGCTCCGGGTGGCGTTCCGGGGGCCGAAGCCGACAGGCGGGCCGAAGGCCGCCCCGGAGCCTACCGAGCCGCGACGTCTCGACGCGGAGACGGACCGGATGGAGCGCCTGAAGGCGTATCGTGCGCAGGACCAAGCACTTGACGTAGCCGCGGACGTGCTGGACCTGGAACTGCTCGACTAGCTTGCGGCCCCTCCTGGCCATCGGTAGCTTGGACAGGTTCGGCACAAAACGCGACGGCACAACAGGTTGTCATGGCAGACTTTTCGCAGTTATTACAGCTGGGCCAGCAGATGCAGAGCCGGCTCACACAGGTGCAGACCGAGTTGCTTCAGCGCAACGTGACCGGGTCCGCCGGCGGCGGCATCGTGACCGTGACGGTGGATGGGCGCGGGCACGTCCGGCGCGTCCAGATCGACCCGGCGGCGGTGAAGGACGCGGATGTCGAGATGCTCGAGGATCTGGTGTTGGCTGCCGTCGCGGATGCGCAGCGACGCGCCGAGGAGCTGTATCGCGAGGAATTGCGGAAGGTCACCGGGGGACTGCCGCTGCCGTTTCAGTTGCCGTTGTAGCCGTCGTGTCGGTCATCGACGACCTGACCACGGAGTTGGCCAAGCTGCCGGGCATCGGGAGGAAGACGGCCACCCGGCTCACGTACCATCTGCTCAAGCAGCCGGCCGCCGCCGTCACTCGACTGGCCCGCACGATCGACGCCGTGGCCGAACGGGTGCGCCCGTGCAGCCGGTGCGGGAATCTGAGCGAGACCGATCCGTGCCCGATTTGCGAGGATGGGCGCCGGGACCAGTCGATGGTGTGTGTGGTCGAGGAGGCGTCCGACATCGGGGCGATCGAGCGCAGCGGGGACTACCGCGGCGTGTACCATGTATTGGGGGGACGACTCTCACCCCTGGACGGCGTCGGGCCGGAGGATCTGCGACTCGAGGGTTTGCGGGCGCGGGTCGCCAATGGGGGGCCGGTGCGCGAGGTCATTCTCGCGACGAACCCCTCGATGGAAGGGGAGGTCACCGCGACGTTCGTGCGCGGCCTGCTCGAAGCGTGCGGCGTCCGGGTGACGCGGATCGCCCTCGGGTTGCCGGTGGGTGGTGAGTTGGAGTACGCGGATGGGGTGACAATCGCCCGTGCCCTCGCGGCGCGGCGGGAGATGGTGGACGGATGAGGGTGGGGACGCGGGTGGCGTTGGT
>CAYWNR010000119.1:0-7223 GCA_964459705.1 uncultured Gemmatimonadaceae bacterium
CGATCTCCGACCAGGCGTGCCGGTCGAGCGCGCTCCCCAGCGCGTTGGCGCTCCCAGCGGGCGTCTTCAGCACCAGGAAGGAGCCGACCCCCTCGGCCGACAGCAGCAGGTTCGCAACCAAGGGCGCCAACGGCGCGGCCACGGTCTCCACCGGCCCGGGGGCGGCGTACCGCGCCCCGCCTTCGGGGTCGACGACCTTCGCGAGTCCCAGCTCGTGGATGTCGCGGGACAAGGTGGCTTGGGTGACCCGCACCCCGGCCTTCCGGAGCAGGTCCCGGAGCTGTTCCTGGGAGCCAACCCGATGGCGGCGAACGAGATCCAGAATAGCGGCGTGGCGTTGCGTTTTCATCACGCGGGAGCACTCGTTGCGAAGGGCGGCGACCCCGGTTAGTCTAGCGATAATGCTCCGTCAGTGGACCCCCCTCGTGCTGATCGGCCTTTCGGCCGCGATCGCCTGCAGCGACACCCCGACCGCGTCCGAACCCGCCGTGCTCACGATCCTCGCCCACTACCAGCAGACGGGCGAAAACTTGCTGATCGACGCCAACGGGTTAGGCGTTGGGAGCCTCGGCCCAACCACGGTCGACATGGTGCCGATCGGGGCATACACGACGGACGGCACCATCGCGCTCCTCGCGGGCGACGCGATCGTGCTCACAACGCTGTCGCACCCCGAGGTCCTCGACACGGTCATCCGGCCTTCACCGCTCACGCACTCCCTGCTGTCATTCTCGCCTAGCGGCAGGTTCTTGGCACTGGTTTCGGTTCGGCCGACGCAGGGGCTCCTCCTCTATGATCGTGCCAACAAGACGCTCGACACGCTCACCATGGGGGATGCGGATCCCGAGGTCGCACTGCCGCCCGTGTTCAGCCCGGATGGCCAGCGCATCGCCATCCTCACCGTGACGCCACTGTCCCTCTTGGTGACGATCCTCGATCTGGACGCCCGGTTGCAGCCCCGCACGGAACCGTTGCAGGTGTCCCGACTCCTGAACCGGCCGCTGTTTGGGTGGCCACGCTGGAGCGACGACGGCATTCACATGGCGTTCCGCCGGGTCGCCGAGCCGGGCCCCGACACGCTCGTGGTGGGAGTGGTGCAACCGGACAACGCGGATGCGTTCCTCGAAGAGCGGTACCGCGCCGTGATGGCCCCGGAGAGCGACGAACGGCCGGAAGTCGTGTTCGGGCTCAGCTCCACCTACTCGCTGTCAGCGGACGGGCTGGCCGTCGTACTCGCGGCATTCCCCGCCGCCGGTGCCACCGCGCATTCCCTGTACGTGGTCACGCCCAGCGTGCCGCGCATTCGGATCGTTCAGGACGAACCAGGCGTGGTGCTCTTCTTCCCTCAGTTCATCAACCAATAGAAAAGCGGAAGCGGCGGTACCGCTGGTCCCGAGATTGCGGCGTTCTTCCCGCCGCTACCGGCGCCCGGCCGTTCCGCCGTCTCGCGTGATGCCCGAGCGGAACGGCGGGTGCACCGGACAGTACTCCGTCGGCTCGGTCCCGGGGATGAACCACTCGAGATCGAGCGTCTCCGGAGGACAGAACGGCGTATATCGATAGCCGGTCGTGTTATCGATCTGGCGGCCGATGAGCCCGTCCGGCCGGGTCCATTCAGCAGGGGCCGAGCGCCGCTGATAGACGTCGGACATGTAGGCGGCCCACGCGGGGGCGGCCAGGACGCCGCCTGCCGACCGGGCCTTGATCTTCTGCGGCTGATCGAGCCCGAGCCAGATGCCGGTGACGATCTCGGGCGTGAACCCGATGAACCACACATCCGCGCCGTCATTCGTGGTGCCGGTCTTGCCGCCGGCCGGCAACAAGAATCCGCCGTTCGCCCGGACCGCGGTGTAGGCGGTGCCGTGCCGCACGACGTCCTCGAGCACGTTGGTGAGTAGCCAGGCCGGTTCGGGATCCGTGACGCGGTCCAGTCGCACCTGCGGCTCCCAGACGATCTCCCCATTCGCGTCCTCGACCCGCCGAATCCCCACCGGCGCGGCGCGCACGCCGAGGGTCGCGAACGCCGTATAGGCCGAGACCATCTCGAGCGGAATCACCGACGCGGCTCCAATGAAGATCGATGCGTACGGGGGGACGGGGGTCGAGATCCCGAACCGGAGCGCTTCGCCGCGGACAGCCTGCACCCCGATCTCGAGCCCGAGCCGGACGGCCACCAGGTTCCGCGACAGCATCAACCCCCGATGGATGGTCATCGGCCCGCGGAAGTCGCCCTCGAAGTTCTGTGGCTCCCAGGGCATCGTGTCACCTGGCAGGGTGCGGCTGATGGGCGCGTCGTCGATGATGTGGCTGAGGGGGATGCCCGCCCGGATGGCGGCCGAGTACACGAACGGCTTGAACGTCGAACCCGCCTGGCGCCGCGTCTGCGTGGCTCGATTGAACTTGGAGTCTTCGAAGTCGCGGCCGCCGATCATGGCGAGGACGTACCCCGTGCGCGCGTCGAGCGTGACCAGCGCTCCCTGGAGGTACGGGGTCGTCGTGCGGTCTTCGGGCGGCGCCCCCTGATCGAGATACTCCTGGAACGTCGGGTGCTTGTAGACGCCGTACGCACCGCTCTCGATGGCGGTGAGCTGCGCTTCGAGCGCCCGCTCGGCCGAGCGCTGCATGTCCAGATCCAGCGTCGTGTACACACGGTATCCGCGCTCGAACGTGCCCGGGCCGAAGCGCGCGTACACCTGCTGCCGCACCCATTCGACGAAGTACGGTGCCACCTCGCCCCAGTCCTGGCGTGAGCTGAGCGCGATCGGATAGGCCTTCCACCGATCGGCCTCGGTGGCCGTGAGGTACCCCTGGTCCCGCATGAGGTTGAGGACCACGTTGCGCCGGCGCAGGGCCCGACCGGGATGCCGCCGCGGATCGTAGTAGTTGGGGTATCGGGTGATGCCGGCGAGGAGTGCCGCCTCGGCGGCATTGAGCGTCGCCGCGGACTTGCCGAAGTACGCCTGCGACGCCGCCTCCACCCCATACAAGCTGCCGCCCAGGAAAATCTGGTTGAGGTAGAGCTCGAGGATCTTCTCCTTGGAGTACGTTCGTTCCAGCTCGAGCGCCACCCGGATCTCGCGCACCTTGCGGCTGATGGTCTTGGTACTGGGCAGCTTCTCGCTGAAGACGTTCCGCGCGAGCTGCATCGTGAGCGTCGAGAATCCCTCCGCGAATCGGCGTTGCATGAGGTTGGCTACGACGGCGCCGCCAAACCGCCGAACGTCGATGCCACTGTGTTCGAAGAAGCGACGATCTTCGACCGCGATGAACGCGGCCGGGAGCACGGGGGGCAGCTCCGACAGCCGTACCGCCGTGCGGCGTTCGGCGCCCAGGCTCGTGAGCAGGCGCCCGTCGGCCGCATAGATCTTGAGCGCCTCGGTGGGGCGATAGGCGTCCAGCGCAGCGATGGATGGGCAGTTCCCCCCGGCGCACGCGCGACTCCACGAGCCCCACGCGCCCCCGATTCCCAGACCCAGCAGGGCGAGGGCCGACAACAGGGTGATGCGGCGGGCCCTGGGAGACTCACGAAAGCGGAGCCACCACGTGCGGAACGCGTGGCGGATGGAAGCGAACGCCATGGCTAGAACGTAGTCGGCGCTGGGAGCCCGTGCCACCAGGGTGCTTTACGGACCGGGGAGCCGGCGCTACGGTTCTTGCCTACTCGACCGAACGTGCCCGATGACCATGCACACGCTGCTTGACGAGCTCGCCTGGCGCGGCCTGATCCAGGATCAGACCCCGGGCCTCGCTGACCGCCTGGCCCGAGGACCCCTGTCCGGCTACGTCGGATTTGATCCCACCGCGTCCAGCCTGCAGGTCGGCAACCTGGTCCCCGTGATGCTCCTGGCGCATCTCCAGCGCGCCGGCGGGCGACCGGTGGTGGTGGTGGGCGGTGGCACGGGTCTCATCGGCGATCCCTCGGGCAAGCGCACCGAGCGTCCCTTGCTCTCGCTCGACGACGTCGCGGAGAACGTCGACCGCCAGCGCCATCAGTTCGGGCGGTTCCTGGATTTCGACGGCGCGCATGCGGCGTTGCTCGTGAACAACGCCGACTGGCTCGGCCAACTCAAGCTCGTCGACTTCCTGCGCGACACGGGCAAGCACTTTCCCTTGGGCTACATGCTCCAGAAGGAGTCCGTCCGCGCCCGGCTCGAGGAGGGGATCTCGTTCACCGAGTTTAGCTACATGCTGCTCCAGGCGTACGACTTCCTCGAGCTGTACCGCTATCACGGGTGCGAGCTGCAGATGGGGGGCAGCGACCAGTGGGGCAACATCACCGCCGGGATCGAGTTGATTCGCCGCGTGGAGGGGGCGGAAGCGCACGGCCTGTCCGCGCCGCTCATCACCACCGCGAGCGGCACCAAGTTCGGGAAGTCCGAAGGCGAGGCCGTCTGGCTCGACCCCGACCTGACTTCCCCCTACGCGTTCTATCAGTTCTGGATCAACGCGGACGACCGCGACGTCGAAGCGCACCTGTGCAAATTCACCTTCCGCACACGTGAGGAGATCGCGGCACTGATGACCGAGCACGGGCGGACCCCCGAGGCCCGGGTCCCCCACCGCGCGCTCGCCGCCGACGTGACCGGCCTCGTGCACGGTGATGGCGCCGCGCGGAGCGCCGCGGAAGCGAGCACCTTGCTGTTCGGCGACCTTGACCCCGGACAGGCGCAACCGGAAACGTGGGAACTGCTCTCCCGCGAGCTGCCGAGCGCCCCACTGCCGCCCGATCTCACGCCCGAGACGCCGGCGCTCGAGTTGGTCGTGGCATCAACGCTGGTCAAGTCCCGCGGGGATGCCCGACGCCAACTGTCGCAGGGCGGCGTCTCCGTCAACGGGCACCGCGCCACGGAATCCAGCACCGTTGGCGAACCGCTGGCCGGCGGATACTACCTGGTGCAGCGGGGAAAGAAGGCCGGGTTCTTGTTTGTGCCGTAGGAAGGCGGATAGGCGGTCAGGCGGTCAGAGGGGCCCCGGAGGGAGAGAATAACCCTCGGGGCCGTTTCTATCCGCCTGGCCGCCTAACCGCCTAGCCGCCTATGTGCCTATCCGCCTGCTATCCGCCGAATCCGTGCGGCAACGGCTTCCAGCTCGTCCCGCGCGGCCTCCCGCGGGTACCCCATCGGCACCCGGAAGTCGTCGCCGGCGAACCGGGGCAGAATGTGCAAATGGACGTGGAAGACCGTCTGCCCGGCGGCGCGCCCCGCGGCCGTCCAGATATTGAATCCGTCCGCGTTCATGGCCGCGACCACCGCGGGGGCGAGCCGCGCGCTCACCTCGAACAGCCGCGCTGCGAGCCCGGGCGCGCAGTCACGAACGTCGACCGCATGCGCGCGCGGCGCAACCAGGGTATGCCCCGCGTGCACTGGATGGAGATCCAGGAACGCCACGATGTCCGCATCCTCGTAGACCAGACTCGCGGGCGCCGCGCCCCCGGCGATCTGGCAGAAGACACACGCGGTGCTCATGGGGCCAAGAAGTCGACCACGCGGGCAACCTCGTCCACCGTGTTGTACGCGTGCGGAGACAGGCGGATGTTTCCCTCGCGCAGCGAGGCCACCACGCGCTCCGCCCGGAGCCTCTCGAAGGTGGCGGCCGCGTCCGCAACCCGGACGCACCAGATCGCGGATCCGTGTTCCGGATCGGTCGGTGAGGTGAGCGCGAGCCGGCCTCGATCCACCGCGTCGGCAAGTGGGGCTCGCAGGGTCAGCAAATACGCCGCGATCTCCTCCGGCCCGATGGACGCGAGCAGGTCGACGCTCGCCGTCATGCCGGCGAGGTCCTGGTAGGGAAGCGTCAGCATCTCGAAGCGCCGCGCGTCGGGTTGGAACGCCGTGTCGTACGCCGTCAGGCGATTGAAGTCGTCGGTGCCGCGATACGCCATCCAGCCGGTGAAGACGGGCGTCAGTTCCGGCACGAGCTCCCGCCGGACGTACAGAAATCCCGATCCCCAGGGTCCCAGCAGCCATTTCTGGGCGCCGCACGCCAGCAAGTCCACCGGGGTGTGGCGGACGTCGAGGGGTAATTGCCCCAACCCCTGGATGGCGTCCACCACGAGGAAGACGCCGCGGTCGCGACAGGCGTTCCCAAGCCGCGCAAGGTCCGCCCGATAGCCGGAGGCGAACTGGACCATCGAGATCGCGAGGGCGCGGACCCGGGAGTCCGTCAACTCGTCGAGGATCCGTGCTTCATCCGGCCAGCCATCCGCCGTGCGGGGCACCAGCCGCGTCTCCACCCCACGGCGGCCGAGCAGCAACCACGGATAGACGTTCGCGGGGAACTCCCCATCGGAGACCAGCACGACGTCGCCGGAACCGAGCGGCAAGACGTTGGCCGCCGTGTTGAGTCCGTAGCTGGTGTTGGGCGCGAGGGCGATCTCGGCGGGGTCCGCGTTGATCAGCCGGGCCGCCGCCGAGCGCGCCGCGCGGAGGATCGTGAAGAAATCATCCGGCTGGAAGCGACCCGGTTCCCGCCGTTTGGCCTCGACCGCGTCAATCGCGCGTTGCGAGGACGCGGGGATCGGACCGATCGATGCGTGGTTCAGGTAGGTCGTCGTCGCGGTCCACGGATAGTCCTCGGATCGCAACCGCTCAACGGTGCTTTCGTGTGCGGAGATCATGGGGCAAAAACTACCACGCTGGCGATCGGACCGCGCCGCCATAGCTTCCCCGACGCCGGCGCCCCAAGGAGACCTACGGTGAGGCTGGAGAAGAAGCGGTGCACGCTGGTGCTGGGTGGCGGTGGCCTGCGCGGGTTGGCCCACGTGGGGGTTCTGCAAGCGCTCGAAGAACACCATCTGACGCCGGCCGAGGTCATCGGGTGCAGCGTTGGCTCGCTCGTGGGAGCGGCGTGGTGCGCGGGGTTGCCCGCGCAGGATCTGCGGATCGTCGCACAGCAGCTCCAGCGCGACGACCTGTTCCGCGTGGCCCTCGGCGACATGGCGTTACGCCGGATGCTCTCGCCGGCCATCTTCCGCCGCGAACCGCTCGAGGACTTCGTGCGCGGGTTGCTGGGCGATGTGACGTTTTCCGACCTCCAGACACCGCTCCTCGTGAATACCGTCGACATCAACTCCGGTGCCCAGGTCTTCTGGGGCAGCCCGGGCCTGCGGGACGTGCTCGTGGCGGACGCCGTGATCGCGTCGTGTGCCATGCCCGGCTTCCTGCCCCCGCATCGGATCGGAGACCGCTACTTCGTGGATGGGGCGGCCTCGGGCAACCTGCCGG
>CAYWNR010000119.1:7323-8639 GCA_964459705.1 uncultured Gemmatimonadaceae bacterium
CATCGGATCGGAGACCGCTACTTCGTGGATGGGGCGGCCTCGGGCAACCTGCCGGTCCACCCGGCCGCGCGCGAGGAGCGCGATCTGGTCATCGCCGTGGATGTGAGCTCCCGGGGCCGCCCCGGCCTCGCGGTCCATCGTCAGGGATTTGCCGCGGTATGGGCCCGCGCCATCGAGTTGGGGATTCAGCGCATGGATGAGGTGGCGCTTCGCGGGTGGACCCGCCCGCCACTCGTCCTCGTGCGCCCCCCGGTCTGGCACGTGGATCTCCTGTCCTTCCGCCACAACCGGGAACTGATCGAGGCGGGCTATCGGGCAACGCACGAGGTGCTGGACGCCCCGCACGCCATCCCGGAACCCGGAGCCATCGGTGTGTACCCTCGGGCCCGGGTGCGCGTCGAGGTCCAGCGCGACCGGTGCGTAGGGTGCGGCGCGTGCGTTTCCTCCGGACCCGCCGGGCAGTTCCGGCTCGATGACGAGGGCAAGGCCGTTCCCACCGACCCCACGCCGAAGTGGTCGCCGATCGACGGGCTGTGCGTTACGCTCTGTCCGACCGGGGCGATCGCCGTGCACCCGGTGCAATCCGAAACCGCGGCCGTGTCACAAATCTTCACCGACGGCTGACCCGTCCGGGACACCCGGCGTCTCACCCAACTGCAGTTCCACGAGCCGTCGGTAGCGCCCGTCCGCCGCCACCAGCTCGTCGTGCGTGCCTTCTTCGACGATCCGGCCCTCGTCGAGCACGACGATCCGGTGCGCGCGCGCGGCCGTGGCCACGCGGTGGGCGATCACGAACACGGTGCGCCCCGCCATGACGCGCGCGATGGCTTCTTGCACTTCGCGCTCGGCCTCCGCATCGAGATGGGCCGTCGCCTCATCCAGAATCAGGATCGGTGGATCGCGGAGCAACGCGCGCGCGATGGCGAGGCGCTGCCGTTCCCCGCCTGACAATCGCAGTCCTCGCTCGCCTACGATCGTCGCGTAGCCGTCCGGGAAGGAGCGGATGAAGGCATCCGCGTTGGCGGCGCGGGCAGCCGCCGCGATGTCCTCCTCCGGCGCGGCGGCCCAATCCCCATAGGCGATGTTAGCCCGCACACTCTCATGGAGCAGGACCGTCTCCTGGCTCACGATGCCCAGGGCCTGCCGGATCGAGCGCCGCGAGTAGGTCGTGAGGGGCTGTCCATCTACCCACACGCCCCCGCGCGCCGGCTCGACGAACCGCGGGAGGAGATCGAGGAGTGTGGACTTCCCTGCCCCCGACGGCCCGACGATAGCCACGACTTCCCCTCGGGCCACCCGGAGGTTCACGCCCCGCA
>CAYWNR010000120.1:0-8576 GCA_964459705.1 uncultured Gemmatimonadaceae bacterium
GAGCGTTCTCGATCAGTTGCGCGTACTTGTCTTCCGATTCCCGACGCGCCTCCTCAGCCCGTTTGCGCTCGGTGACGTTCTCGAACGCCACCGCGAGACGGTTCCTGGCAAGGCGGAATGCCTCGATTTTGAGCGAGACCTCCAATCGGGCGTCGCGGTAGTCTTGGCTTTCGACCCGGTACGTGTCCCCCGTGCGCATGACCTCGAGATAGTGCTCGGTAATGCCGAGGGTTTTCGCTTCGGGCCACAGATCGTTGAATTCACGGCCGATCGAAACGCTCGGGTCGAGCCCCGTCAGTCTCGCCGCCGCAGGGTTGGCATCGAGGAGAACGAGCCGATCGGGTGGCTCGTATTGGTAGATGAACAACCCGGCCGGAATCGCGCGCACGATGTCGCTCGCCGTTTCGAGGGTGCTTCGCGCGGCCTCCTCCGCGGTCTTGTGCTCGGTGATGTCTTGGACGGAGGCCGCGAGATATGGATGCAGGTCCCCGGGATCCGCCACCAGGCCAATCGTCACGGCCCCCCAGAATGTGGTCCCATCACTCCGGTTGTACCGCTTTTCCATGGTCAGTCCCACCGGCCGGCCGTCGCGGACGCGCTCGAAGGCCTCGAGTGGCGGCGGGATATCTCCTGGGAGGAGGATGTCCCACAGGCGTCGCGACATCAGCTCGACGGTATCGAGGCCGAACATCTCGCGCAGGTGCCGGTTCACTCTGAGCATCGCGCCGTCGGGCGACGCGTGGGCCATCCCCACCACGGCCTGCTCGAACATGGCCCGGAACCGCGCTTCGCTCAGCGCCAGGTCCCGGGCGGAACCCTCCCCCACGCGGGCGACGAACCAGGTGCCCAAGAGGACAAACAACAGGGTAACGGAAGCGGCGAGCAGCCCCGTTCTGATGAAAGGGGCCCTGATCTCCGCGACGTCGATCTTGGCCACGATCGCGGCGTGCAGCGCGGGCAGCGGCCGGTAAGCGGCGAGTACCAGTGTCCCTGCGTAGTCAGGCCCGATCATCGTGCCCGTGGCGCCCGTCAAGCCACGCCACATCGGAACGGCCTCGTGTGCGTCGGGTTGAGCAGCCCCGGGAGGGGCTTCGACCGAGGAATGGTATCGCAGGAGGAAGACGATCGAGTCTCCCTCCGTTCGACCCACCATCAGCTCCCCGGTCTTGCCGATGGTGGCAAACCCGTGGAACTGCTCGACATCCCGATGGAGACCTGTCCGAAGGGCCACGGTCGGCAAGTTCGCCGACAACAGGGAATCGTTCTCGGCTTCCGCCTCGATCAGCTCCGCGGAAGTCTGGGCGATCTCCGAGAGCCGAAGAGCCTGTTGCTGGGTGGCCGTGCGGTAGCTGCCGGCAAGCGACACAATGGTGGCGATGGTGGCGGTCACGGCCAACGCAAGCATCACCACCAGCACCCGGCGGCGCGCCGCGCGCTGCAACCCATCGGTGCCGGGCGGACCCTCGGATGCGTTGCCCGCAGGACCACGTTGCCGCGTGTCCGTCTCCATGGCCCTCCCTTCGTGGCCGTCGGAGACTAGCGCTGCGGAGACCGTTACCTGCGGTCCAGGCAGCCTGTTCAGCATGCTACCGCCGGCGGGCAGCCCTGCGAGTATCGCGCAGGCCCGACCGTCAAGCGCCCTGATTGAGAATGGCCCACCCGTCCGGGCGCCGCAACCTACTAGCACTAGTAGGTACCCAGGGTGGGAGCCATGCTGCCGCGCCCCTCCCACCTCCCGTCCCCCGTCCGGCGAGCCACGGCCATGCTGGCCTCAAGTGCCGGGCCCCCCGCGTCCCCTCTCCCGCATCAGCGGGAAAGGGCCAGGGTGAGGGGGCAAAACCTTGCGCCGACCCCGCCCCTCCACCGTGATTTCATCCGTGTCCTCGTTCCCAAGTCGTGACGTGTCGGAGGGTTCCACCATGCGACGTCTGTTATCCCTAGCGGTCTTCCTGATGGTCGGCGCGTTGCCGGCGGCTGCCACCGCGCAACAGCCCCCGCTGATTGACCGGGATCTGTTCTTCGGCGATCCGCAGATCTCGGGCGCCCAGATCTCCCCGGATGGCCAGTTCATCTCGTTCCGGCGCGCCTTCAAGGGCGTGATGAACATCTGGGTGAAGCGGACGCCGGAGCCGTTCGAGTCCGCGAAGCCGATCACCGCCGACACCACGCGGCCGGTCAGCGGCTACTTCTGGTCGCAGGACAGTCGCTACGTCCTCTACGTCCAGGACAAGGGCGGCAACGAGAACTTCCACATCTACGCGGTCGACCCCGCCGCGGCGCCGGAGGCCGCCACGGGCGTGCCACCGGCGCGCGATCTCACGCCGTACGGCGCGATCCAGGCGCGCATCGACGCCGTGCCGCGGAAGACGCCGAACATGATCGTCGTGAGCCTGAACGACCGCGATCCGCAGTGGCATGACCTCTACCGGTTGGATATCCCCACCGGCGAGCGGACGCTGGTGCTCGAGAACAAGGACAAGCTGGCCGGTTTCTTCACTGATGCCGACGGGAACCCGAAGCTCGGTGTGCGGATCGCCGACGACGGCGGCACCGAGATCCTGCGGGTGGACGGCGAAACGCTCACGCCCATCTACAGCTGTAGCAACGAGGAATCGTGCGGCCCGCTCCGGATGCACAAGGACGGGCGGCGCGTTTACTTGATCACCAACAAGGGCGCTGACGTGGACCTCACCCGCTTGGCCCTGCTGGACTTGCAGACCAAGCAGCTGGAGGTCGTCGAGTCCGATCCCGAGAAGCAAGTCGACTTCAGCGGCGCGGCGTTCTCCGACGTCACCGGCGACCTGCTCGCCACCGTCTACGTCGGCGACCGCACGCGGATCTACCCGAAGACCGAGCAGTTCAAGCGCGACCTGGACAACATCCGGAAGCTGCTGCCGGACGGCGAGTTCGGGATCGGCGCGCAGACCGCGGACGAGCAGTTGTGGATCATCGGGGTGTCGCGGGACGTGGATCCCGGTTCCTCGTATCTCTACAATCGCGCGACGGGCAAGGCGACGCTGCTCTACCACTCGCGCCCGGAGCTGCCGAGCGAGGATCTCGCGTTTGCGAAGCCGGTGCGCTACACGGCGCGCGACGGACTCTCGATTCCGGCGTATCTCACGCTGCCACGCGGCGTGCCGGCCAAGAACCTGCCGACCGTGATCCTGCCGCACGGTGGTCCGTGGGCGCGCGACGTGTGGGGCTATGACCCGTACGCCCAGTTCCTCGCGAACCGCGGCTACGCGGTGCTCCAACCCAACTTCCGCGGCTCCACCGGCTACGGGAAGAAGTTCTTGAACGCCGGCAACAAGCAGTGGGGCATCGGCGCCATGCAGGACGACATCAGTGACGGGGTGAAGTACCTCGTCAAGCAGGGCATCGCCGACGTGCGGCGCGTCGGGATCTTCGGCGGGTCGTACGGCGGGTACGCGACGCTCGCCGGCCTTGCGTTCACGCCGGATCTGTACGCCGCCGGCGTCTCGTACGTCGGACCGTCGAACCTGTTGACGTTGCTCGCGTCCATCCCACCCTATTGGGCTCCGGTGCGGAAGATCTTCAACGTGCGGCTGGGGGATCCCGACGATCCGGCGGACCTGGAACTGCTGAAGCGGATGTCGCCGCTCAACTCGGCAAACAAGATCCGGGCGCCGCTCCTCGTGGTGCAGGGCGCCAATGATCCGCGGGTCAACAAGGCGGAATCCGAGCAAATCGTCGTGTCGCTCCGCGATCGCGGCCGGCCGGTGGAGTATCTGCTCGCGCCGGACGAAGGACACGGCTTCGCGGGTCGCCTGAATCGCCTGGCGCTGGCGGCCGCCATGGAGAAGTTCTTCGCCAAGCACCTCGGCGGCCGGTATCAGGAGACCATGCCGCCCGACGTCGCCGCGAAGCTCGCGCAGCTCACGGTGGATCCGGCGACCGTCAAGGTCTCCAAGGCCCAGCCGGGTGGCGCGGCCGCGCTCGGCGCCATGGTGACCACCGCGGACGGCAACGTCATCGTCCCGGTCACGATGGAATACGCGAGCACGGTGACGCAGATGGGCCAGACGCAGCAGCTCACCTCTACGCGCACCGTCGCGACCGCGGACTTCGAGGGCCGGCCCGTCTGGCGCGTCGTGGACGCGGCGAGCGTGCAGGGGACGACGGTGGCGGACACGCTGGATCTGGACCGCTCGACGCTCCTTCCGGTGCGGCGCGACGTCGGGGGGGCCGCGACGGTCACGCTGCGGTACACGGACGTTGGTGTCACGGGAGAGATCCATGCCGGCCCGCAGACCCTCCCGATCAACGCCAAGCTCACCAGCCCCGTGTTTTCCGAAGGGGCCGGCGCCGAGCTGGCGATGGCGGCCCTGCCGCTCGCGGCCGGCTATCAGGCCACCGTCCAGGTCTTCGCGCTGCTGTCGCAGAAGGTACGGCCGATGAAGATCGAGGTGACCGGTACCGAGACGCTCACCACCGCCGCCGGCACGTTCGAGACGTTCGTGGTCCAGCTCACCCCGCAGGACGGTGACGTGGGCGGCACGGCCACGTACAACGTCACGCAAGACGCGCCCCACCTCGTGGTGAAGAGCGCCGCCAAGCTGCCGCTCATGATGGGGGGCGGCTCGAGCGAGTCGGTGCTGACCGCCATCACGAGGTAACCACCATGCCAGCCCACACCCTGCTCGACGAGACCCTCGTGGCGTGGCGCGACGCGCGCCTCGGGGTCATCGCCGAGATCAAGAACATCCCAGCCAAGCACTTCGACTTCCGGCCCACGCCGGAGGTGCGGAGCGTGCGCGAGCTCGCCGTGCACATCCTCGAGGTCGCCATGATGATGACCGGCGAGCTCACGCGCCCCGACACCAACTTCCGGCGCAGACCCTGGCCGCAACTGCTGAAGCTCTACGCCAAGCCCGCGTATGACGCCGAAACCCGCGCGCAGTTGCTGCGACTGCTCAAGACCCAGCTCGACGACGGCGTGCGCGCGTTCCGCGCGGCGGGGGAGCTGTCGTTGTATCAGTTGATCGAGCAGTTCGACGGCAGCCTGGGGACCAAGTTCACCTGGTTCCAGCACGGCATCGCGCAGGAGATGTATCACCGCGGGCAGCTGACGCTCTACGCACGGCTCTGTGGGATCGAGCCGGCGTTGACGAGGATGATTCGGGGAGGGTAGGGGGAGCGGGCGGTCTGGGCGGTCTAGGCGGTCTGGGCGGTCTAGGCGGTCTAGCGGTCTGGGCGGTCTAGGCGGTCAGGGGGGAGGGCTACTCACTGCAGAACGTCGTCCCTGGCGACGGCGCTGCCGCGTCCGGGGTCAGTCGGGCGGGCGGAAGCAACCTGAAGAACGCGTCCCTGGTCTGGCGGCACCGGTCCGCTTCACCCCGCGCCGACTCGGCCTCCGCCAGGCTCCTGAACCCGGCGAAGTACACCTGCCCCATACTGCGCGAGACGTCTTCCAAGCGCACGCGCTCATCGGCGTACCCCCGGTACGTGTACCGCTCGAGGAGATTCCGGCGCAAGGTGGGGATGTCCGCCGGCGGATTCGCGATCGGCACGACCCGCGCGAACGCACCGTCCACCCGGCGGTACGGTTCCAGCCACGCGTAGTTCTGCTGTGTGACACCCATGCCGAAGATCAATGGCCGGCGCCAGTGATTGTCCTCGACGATCCGGAGCAGGACGAGATCCTGGCCGTACACGATGTTGCCTCCCTGTCGCGGCGTGGCGTGCAGTGTGATCGCCTCCGGCACGGTGGCGTCGCTCGGCAACCCAAGCTGTTCGGGCGTTCCCGTCACCGGGATGGTGATCGTCGTGTCGCTCCACGACCGAGCGGTCAGCGTGCGGCGCTCCTCCGCGGATTGGGGGAGCGGGAGCGCGGGTTCCCATTCGGCGAGCTGATCGACGTACCAGGCGGCGTTGGACAGGGGGAGGTTGACGACCGAGACGTCGGGCCGCACGCCCTCCACCACCTGGACGTACCACAGCGGGAACGTGTCGTTGTCACCGTTGGTGAACAGGATCGCGTCGCGCGGCAGTCCCCGGAGTGTGTTGGTGGCGTAGTCTTCGGCGAAGTGGTGGTCGGACCCGTCTACCGCCGCCCAGTTGTGCGTGAGCTGCGCCACCGGCGCGGGCGCCAGCAACAACGCCGACAAGACGACGGCCGACCAGTCGCGGTTCCAGTTCAGGTCCGCGACCCAGCGCAGCGTCGCGTAGAGGCCGTAACCGATAGCGGCCGAGAACGGCACGAAGATCGGGAGGTAATGCCGCGTGAACGGTCGGAAGAAGTTGGCCGGGATGTTGAAGTAAAGGATCGTCACGGCGGCATGGACGAAAATCAGCGCCGCGAGCGCGGTGCCTAGACGCCGATGTCGCCGCCACAGGAGCACCATCCCGAGGATCCCAAACAGTCCAGGCAACGCCCCGAGCGCGCCCAGCGGTCCCGTCACCCCGAAGAAGTTCGCGCCGAAGGCGCGCACCACGTCCCAGACCTGGACCGTCCAGAACGGCGCGTTTCTGGGGAAGAACTGCACCAGGAAATGCCCGCCCTGCTGTTGCAGCGACACGTAATTCCAGAACCGCCGCCAGTTGCTGGGATCCGACATGTTGAGGAACGGATGGCGGGCCGCGAGCGGGATGATCAGCAGCTGGAGGGCGAGGCCCGCCACGACACCGCCCACGCCGCAGAGCCAGGCGCGCAGCGAAGCCAGCGTGCGTGGGTGTCGCACCACGATCCACACGCACAGCCCCGGCAGCAGCAGCGCGTTCGTGCGATGCACGCTGAAATCCAATCCGAACAGCAGTCCCAGGATCGGCAGCCATCGCCAGGCGTCGTCGTGCTCGGCATCTTCCCACCAGCGGAGCATCACCCAGAAGATCATCCCCGTGAACACCACCGTCAGCACGTACGGCGTGAACTTCACGGCGTGCTGCCAGAGGGTGACGCCGAAGGCGAGCGTCAACGCGCCGACCGCCGCGCCGGCGTGCGCCAGCAGGTCGGGATGGTT
The DNA here is from genome assembly GCA_964459705.1 of uncultured Gemmatimonadaceae bacterium. Taxonomy (GTDB): domain Bacteria; phylum Gemmatimonadota; class Gemmatimonadetes; order Gemmatimonadales; family GWC2-71-9; genus JAOTWJ01. The sequence continues at coordinate 6,981 of CAYWNR010000120.1, forward strand.
TCCCCGCCCGTCGCGCCGGCCCGCGAGCCGGATGAGACGGAGTGCGACGAGGTACACAAGACCCGTGGCGAGTGCCGCGAGCAGACCGGCAAAGAGGTTGAGCACGCGGGCGACCGGGAGTCCCAAAGGCAGCCGCGTCACGACCCAGCCCAGCAGTGGGAGCAGCAGCGAGCCCGGTGGCGCCGTGACGCCCAAGGTCGCGGCCGCCAGGGAGTACTGACTCGAGTCCCACCACGTGATCGTGGGATACGCCGTGAGCCAGTAGACGACGAGCGAAACGGCGACGACGGTCGCGAAGCCGCGGGTGGTGTGGGGCCTAACGGGCATGGGGAAGAATAGGCGGTCAGGCGGTCAGGCGGCCAGGCGGTTAGCGGAGGCGCCGTGCGAGCGACGTCGCTGGTGATGGGAACGACGGTAGCGACGGGAGCGACGGGAGCGTATTCTCAGTCCCGAGATACTGCCAACCACCAACCACCAACCACCAACCACCAACCACCAGCCAATCGCCAAGCGCCAATCGCCAATCGCCAATCCCTCGGAGTTTCCATGATTCCCCGTCCCTTCGTCCGCTTGCTCCTCGTTGCCCTGATAGTCACCCAAGCACCAGCCGTGCTCGCGCAATCCAACGGGACCGCCGGGACCGCCGGGTCCACCGGGACCGCCGGGACCGTCGTGTCCGCCAACTGGCGCCTCGGCGCCCGCTTCGCGCCCTACAAGTTCTCCAAGCTGATCTACTCGACCACGGTGAACCCGCGCTGGATCGAGGGGACCGAGAAGTTCTGGTACCAGTGGGAGAACAAGGACGGCACGTTCTACTACCTCGTGGATCCGGCGGCCGGCAGCAAGCGCCAGATGTTCGACAACGCCCGCATCGCGGCCGAGCTGACGCGGATCACCAAGGATCCGTGGGACGCGCAGCACCTGGGCATCCGCTCGATCAAGTTCGTGGACGCCAACACGCTGCAGTTCGAGGTCCAGTCGTCGCAGGACGACACCACACAGGACGCCGAGGCGGAGCGGGGCGAGCAGCAGCGGCAGGTGCAGGGGCAGGAGGGACAGCGGGCGCGGCGGCCGAAACCCAAGAAGAAGGTGTTCCACTTCACCTACGACGTGCGCACGCAGACGCTGAGCCAGATTGCCGATTGGCAAGCTCCCGATAACCACCCGTCGTGGGCGTCCATCTCGCCGGATGGCCAGACCATCGTCTACGCCTGGCACGACAACCTCTACATGATGACGCGTGACCAGTATCAGACGATCCTCGACGCGCGGCGCGGCAAGGAGGGCCCCCAGGCCGACAGCGCGAGCTGGAAGGTCGAGGTGGAGGGGACGCAGCTCACCACCGACGGCGAGCAGTACTACACCTACGCCAGTGACGACCGCGGTGACACCGACGACGAGAAGCTGAAGAACAAGGATCACCGCAAGCGCGCGTCCGTCACTTGGTCGAAGGACTCCAAGCGCATCGCGCTGGTGCGGGATGACGAGCGGAAGTCGGGCGACCTCTGGGTGATCCACTCGGTGGGAAACAAGCGCCCGCAGCTCGAGACCTACAAGTACGACATGCCGGGCGAGAAGAACATCGCGCAGCCGGAG
>CAYWNR010000121.1:0-3426 GCA_964459705.1 uncultured Gemmatimonadaceae bacterium
AGACGCTGGTCCGTATGGTGAGGCGAATGGACTATTCGCACCGTTAGCTGCTGTGTCTCATACCTGTCTTGCCGTCGAGGGGTGATCAACATGCAGCAGTTCATGGCTATCAGCACAACCGCTTTCGTCCTTGTGATGGGTTGCCGCGGGAAGTCTCAGCCCCGTGCGGAATGGCCGGATTGGCGAGCAACGCCCGACAGCGCCGTGTGGCGTGTCGTTAGTGAGGACGCTAGGACTTGCCGGGACTGCATTACCCTGTCTGAGCTGGTGGTCATGGGTGATTCAGACGGCCCCGGCTACCTTCAGGATACTCAATGGGTAACGCGCGATAGCGTTGGCCGGTATTGGATCGAGCTCGTCGGTGGGATAAAGGTGTACGGATCCACAGGCAAGTTCATACGACAAGTCGGTCAATCCGGGGAGGGGCCCATGGAGTTCCGCGGAGTCGGCCCGATATTCACAGATTCCGCGGGACAGGTGCACGTGTTCGACCAACGTAACCACCGCGAAACCGTCATCGCGGCCGATTTCCACTTGGCTTCCGAACGCGCGCTTCCTTGGGGGCCCATATACGACGCAGCACCTCTGCAGGGTGACGATCGCATTGTAGTCAACGGGGTCTTCCGGGATCCGGACCACGTCGGCTTCCCCCTTCACGTTGTCGAGGACACGCAGGTAGTCACGTCTTTCGGGATGATTGAGCGCGGGTCCCTCAGTCTTGGGACAATGAACATGCTGAGGCGTGTCGCCGTCGGCTCCCGCAGCACCATCTTCTCCGGTGCATACTTCGAATACTCGATCGATGCCTGGAGTCAGTCCGGTCAGCGCCTCCTTGGCTTCAAGCGTCCTGGCCTTTGGAAACCGCCGCCGGACGGGCAACCCCAACCACTGCGCTCCGACACTGATCTCTGGGGTCTGATACAGGGACTGCACGCCGACCAGTCGGATCGTCTCTGGGTGATCGCGTGGGTTCCCAGAGCGGACTGGCGCTCGCGGAGCAGAGAAGTGACCGGCCCAGGTGGCGAGACCTTCCTCCAGCCGAAGAACGGCAATGCGTCCCTCTACAGGACCGCCCTGGAAATCATCGACCTGCGTTCGGGGCTCATACTCGCCCATCAGGACTTTGATGGTTTGATCTACGGCTTCCTCGGGGGTAATGCACTGTTCGGGATTCGTTTCGCACGTGCCGGTTGGCCACATCTCGTTGTGTGGAGCGTTCATTCAACGGGTCATATGAACCAGAAAGGAGCCGAGTGATGGAACACAGAAAGCAATCGCATGTCTGGAGCTTCGGCGCTATCATGGCAGCCCGTGTGAATCCGAACAGCGCTGGTGAATGGATCGTCGTGAGATAGAAATCGTGGGAGCGTGTGTGCCCGTCCCATCAGTCACACTCAGGGCGTCGACTATCAAATTGGTCGCCATCACAATGCTGCTCAGTTGTGCGCTCGGCTGTGGTCGCGATCATGAGCACCTCCCGGCAACCGTTTCGGCTAAGAGCGTTAAGTCCCGACCAGCTGTTGTCTCCTTGGATAGCGTTGTCTTGGAGGAATCTGACACCCTCTATCTAGCCCGTCCCTTGTCGATGGCAATCGACCAGCTCGACGGGAGTTTCTACATCGGCGACACGTACGCCGGGCGTGTAGTACGGTACGATCGCAGTGGGCACCCGATCAGTGTCTACGGAGCGCCCGGCCCAGGCCCGGCAGAGATTGGACAGTTGGGAGCAGTATTCCTCGTGCCCAGCGCGGTCGGCGTGATCGATACGAGGACGGGGTCACTGAAGTTATTCGACGCCGACCGGAACACGGCGGTTCGTTCTGTGCCGTTCCTGGGAATTCCCAATCCAGTCATCGGCCCCACGGCGGGCCGCGTGTGGATCGGTGCCCACGTGGTGTCCACGAACTCGTCGATTGTGTCATGGGATCCGGAATCAGATTCGCTGGAATACCCCGGTCCGATGCCGGAGGAGTTCGCATCCTATCCCAATCTCTCCCGATTCAACACCATTCCGGTTGTACACTGGGCGGATACGCTGCTTGTTGGCTGGGGGCCGCTAAACGGGCTCGTACTGCTGACCGAACAGAATAGGGTTATCGACACGATCGTCGTGCCGGCTGTTCGCAGACGTGGGGCCACGACAGAGGCGATCCACAGAGCTGCTGGCAACCTGGCGGCTCTGTTGAATGGCATTTCCCTCTTCATTGGAATAGGTCGTCGGCCGGACGGCTCCATAGCTATGGTGTACTTCGACAATCACATTGAGACGGAGCAGTCTACGCGGATAACCGCTTCAGTCTATGTCAGTGTCCTCAGCACCGATCGCTCCCGCGTCTGTGTGGATGCCCGAGTGCCGGTCGTCTCAGACGCGCAACCCGTCGTCCAGCTTGCCGGAGACACACTCTTTGTCCTTGAGCAGCGTGTGGTCGATACTACCACAACAAGCCAAGTCAGCGTGTTCAGGATCGAAACCGCTGCATGCGATTGGCTCCCTATCAACCCCCCGAGCAACGGGCTGTTCTAGACTCGACGGCTCCGGGTTTCACGGTGTCAAGACGGTTTGAACGGCCGGGGGGCGGACACGATTTCGCCCACTATTAGCCCGCGTCTTGGTTGATACCGTTGCGCGCCGTCCTGCGCGATGACGAGGCAAAGAGGCAGCGAGAACACAGACGATGGAAAGCAATGGCAATTGGATAGGCTCGACGATGTGAAAGCCATTATGCGCCTCGGCTTCGGCGTCGCGAGCGTGGGGACGTACTGCTAACCGACTTGGTGAACCAAGAGTATCTGCTCGCCGTGTGATCCCAGAATCGCACGGCGCCATTCCTTTCGGTCGGTCTCGAACACGCGCTTCCTGCCTCGCGCGAACGCGCTCTCTAACTTGGCCGGCAGACCGTAGCTTGGCTCCCAGCCTGCCGCGCGAAGCACTTCGAGTAGGCCGGCCGGTGTAGGTTCGGGGTCACGGTCGACCAGATTGTGGAGCGTTGGACCCTGCCAAGCGAAGTACCGGCCCTCGTGGTCCAGGCCCTCCCAATCATCGAGGGGCGGGGTCTCCAACCCCCGTGAGATTTCGAGGAACTCCGCAGCAAGTGAGTCGGCGTTCGCCAATTCGAGCTGCCATGGCCGGAAGGCCTCCCCCAGTTCGCCGGGATGCTCTAGCGAGGTAATCTGGAAGTACTTCAGTGGCTCCGGTACCGCAGCGCGATCGAGGTCGCGCGCGCACACCGTGAGCATCGGCCTGCTACTCATCCACGCCGCTCCACACTCGAACATGACCCAGGGTCGGCTGATACTCACGGGCGTGATGAGAATGATGTAAGCGTCCGCTTGCCGCATCTCTCGTTGAATACGGGGCCACCACTCCTCTCCCGTATCGATGTGGCCCGGACGGGATGCGATAAACACGCTGGCACCAGACAGCAT
>CAYWNR010000121.1:3526-8573 GCA_964459705.1 uncultured Gemmatimonadaceae bacterium
CCGTATCGATGTGGCCCGGACGGGATGCGATAAACACGCTGGCACCAGACAGCATCTCTCCAATCAGGTCCGCGAGACGTTGAGCGATGGGTCGGTCAGCGGCCGCATGGCTGAGGAAGACACGCTCGATGCGCCCGACGGGCGCAGTGTACTCGGAGCGGACTAATCCAAGAACGTCGTCTGGATGCTGCTCAAGTTCGGTCACCAAAGCCTGGAGCGAACCGAGTTGTCGGTCGAGCATGGCTTTGAAGGACTGAGGGGAAACGGAGTCAAACCGAAGGGAGACGCGAGAGAAGCGGTCCGCCTCCTCTATGCTGACGTTCCCCGCCAAGACACGGGTCGTCCTTTCCTTCCAGCGTCCAAGGCTGTCGAGAAGCTGCGGTGAGGTTCCATACGCCTGCAGTATCTCGTGTAGGGCCTGAATCTGGCCGTTCACGAGATCAATTGCGCGGTCCCCATGCTCACTGTGAATCATGGCTTCGGCGCGACCTCGGCTTCCGTCTTCCAACTCATGATTGGACTGACCCTGTCTATCCGCTTACGCAGCGCTTCGGTTGCAGCACATCACAAACTCTCCCCTCCCCCGGCGGCGTCTCCGGCGTCAGGGTTTGCCGGGCACCGCTTCCCATTTCCGAAACTCCCAGACCTCCTCCAGGTAGTCAAAGACGCGCTTGCGCCAGAAGATCCCGAGAACGGGGACCGGTACTGGCCAGTCATCGTCCGGCGAGGAATCGGGGAAAACGGCCACTCCACCAGCGCCCTCGTCGTGATCGCGCGTGCGGAACACCCACGATGCCTTGCGGAGCGTTCCGTCCCCTCCAATCACCATTGTCCCTTCAATGCGGTTGCCGTCTTTCGCGCGGGGACAGAAGGAGAGGAGGATATCTCCGCCTGCAAGGGAGTCCAGTAGGCCAAGGGTGTGAAGGCTTCCAAAGAGCGAGTCCACGAAATGGTGGGCGAATCCCGATTCCAGATACGGGTAGTTCCAATAGCTGAAGCGCGGGTTGGATACGCCACCACTTGCACGCCATGCATACCCGGAGATGGAGAGCATGCGATCCAACTGGCCGCCCACCCAGAGCTCGCCCAGGCCGAGCAGGGCATTGTCGAAGGTCCCCAGCTCGCTAGCTCCAACAATGAGCCTGGCTGTGAGCGCATCCATAGATCGGAGACCGAGGGGCTCCTTGTGCCGGTTTCGGATCGCCGCCCGGTTCCAAGCAGCGCGTGCCTCCACGCTCTCTCTGTTGGGACAGGTGGGCCCAGCTCGGACTACGATGGGGTCCATCGTCATCGGAAGAGGTGCCAGCCGGACATCGACGAACCGTTCGGCAGAATCGAGGCTGCGAAGCTCGGGTGAGAATCCAACCGCTCTCACCAGGAGTGCAAGCCCAGTCACGTCACCATCATGTGCCAAGTGGAACCGACCGTCCACGAGACTCCTCCTGGACATCAACAACTCTCGTCCCCGCCACAGTTCGACCGTCGCTCCCCCGACAGGCTGTCCGCTAGTCGCCATCACCGTTCCGCTGATCTGGGCGTGGAGCTGTAGCGGAGAGCCGTACATGAGGGCAATGGTCACCGCGGTGTACAAGCCGATTGCCACTGCCCAACTCGCCTGCCCATCCCGTCTTCGCAAGGTGCTCTCCTTCATGGTCTGCCTATCCTCAAGCGCCACTAGCGAGTGAGATGCGCCACGCCGACGGCCCGTTACGAGGACAATAGGGCGGGAACAATACGCGCCGCCCACAACAGTCGTCGAACTGGACGCGGTGTGTCGATTGGTGTGTCGATTGATCCCTGCGGAAGGCGGGATGCGGGCGGACTCCGTCTGGACATCACAATGAAAGCGAGTTGATGGGGTGCAAGCTGACGTTCGGTAGCCAACAGAGGCGCGCTCGCAGTGCTGCAGGTGGCCACGACGACGACGCTCAGAACGAGCCGGAGTGGCCTTGGTGAACCGGGGATTCTGGGCGACGTGATTCCGGGACTCAATGCCATCCACGTGGTAGCGAGGCCGCGACGATCCTCGCACTTGATGGTAGGGTGAAGTACACGCGGTCCCGGGTACGGTCCAAGGCGAATGACAGCGCTCCGCGAACTCCCGCAAACACCAGCGACTGCTCCAACGTTCCGTCAGTCGTGAATCTCAACATCACCGCCGGATCGGAAGTCGGCATGTTCAGCAGCATCCACATTTCCTGCTCAACCACCGCGGCATCCAGCACGTAGACAGGACCATCAATCTGCCGTGGGTCATCAAGGGTCTCCCTGCTCCGCGCCACGACATTCTGCCAGATTCGCTTCAACTGGGGTACGGCGTAAGACACGGAGAGCTGCTGGATGCCCGTTGCATCGTAGCGCTGAACCAACGGTTCACCCGTCAGAATCAGCCACATCGCTCCGTGAGGCGCAAACACGGGGTGAACGAGGTTCCGAAAGAACGCCGGGACCTTTCCATCGATGATCTCCTGTTTCATGGCCCGTACGTCCAAAACGGCGGACGTCCGAGCAGGGGCTTGGCCGATGGTGCCGAGCAACGCGCCGGAAGCGTCATAATAGGCGGCCAGTTCTCCGTGTAGTCCCTGGGTCCCCAGCAGTAGTCTGCCGTCCTTGGTCAGCGCGAGCGGCCCTAAACTGGCTCCGGCGGGTAGCGGGACGCTACGTACGTATTCAGAGTTGAGTGCCAGCGTGAGTAACCGTCCGTTCCCGACGTCCACGACCCGTACCGTATCGTCACTCACAATGAAGGCGTGCGGTCTGCGAAACTCTCGGGGACCACTGCCGGAGCCACCGATGGAGCGGACGAGGTTCCCGTGTGGTGTAAGGACAAGAATGCGATCCAGCATGTTGTCGAGAACCCAGAGATTGCCGCTGTCACCTAGCGCGATCTCGGTGGGTCGCCCGAAGAGTGCCGACTCCGTCGAAACGACCTCCGTCGCTCCCTCGACTCGAACTTCGCCCAGTTGCTGGGGGACATCACCGGCACAACCCGCGACGGCGAGGAGAATCCACGCGGACGAGGACTGAATCACAAAGCAACTGCTACCCAGAGTAGCCAAGGGGGGAATTCCGCGGCTCCTGTCTACCTCGTAGTCGGACGGACCTGCCTATCTACTCACTCAGCGCTTCCGTGAACGACCCGCTCCGCAGCATCTTGCGCTGCAGAAGAGACACGCTCCCAGGTAAGATGCGCCGTGCGGAGGGCCTGCTACAAGAGCTGTGCGCGTGAGCACCGTGCGCCGCCCGCAATTCTCGAAGGGGAGGGTGTGTCGATTGATCCCGGCGGAAGGCGACATGCGCGATGTGCCACCCCGGCAGATCACGCGAACCGTCAACGACTTACCGATATCTTGCCGAGATTCCGAGCGGCATTCGACCGTTCTCCAGGCATCGGACGGTCCTGCCCCGGTCTGGCCGGGCTAGTGATGTCCCTAGACTATCTCGTTGGCGATCTCGCCGGCCGTTCACCGAGTGCGACTGAGCGTTAGGGTACTGCAAATCGCACAACACACGGTACATCCAACTCATCCGTAACGACGGCCCACAGGTGCCCGTGCACAACCTGCGGCGTCGGGAAGGAGCGAATCGTGGCCGCTGCCTGGACCTGACCCAGCGGGTGGCCCATGCGGTCGTACCGGTCGAACTTGGTGCCGGTCTTGTTATCCGTGTGCATCAGCCACACGTCACCCTGATCGGTCACGATGATGCGCGCGAGCCATGGGCGGAGGCGAGGGAGATCGGCGTTCCTGACCTGTACATGGAGCTCGCGTCTGAGCCGGGTCACGTAGCGTTCCAGCGAATCGCGCTCGGAGGTGCCAAGGCGCGTGGGGCGGACAAGTACTTCCACGAACTCGTGATCCCCCCCCTGCAACGGATGCCGAAAGACAAGTTCGCCTGCGCTCATGGCGTGGAAGACCGCTCCAGCGGGATCGAAGGCAAAGAGTCGCGTGTCGGCATACGGGAAGGGGAAACGCATGGAGCCGGTCGCAGCTGCCTGTTGCTGCTTGGACGGCAAGCGAATGCTATCCAGCACGGTGCCGTCGAGGCCGACGCGCACGAATCCCTGTTCCAACGGCCCCGAGGATCCGGCAGGATAGAAGAACTGGTCGTAGAACGTGCTGTCGGTTCCGAAACCGCCGAACCATACAGCATCGTACAGGTCCACCGGTCGCCGGTAGTCGCGCAGAAGAGTACCGTCGGATGCGAAAACGCTGTATCGCTGGTTGCCGCTGTCCACTACCCACAGGTTGCCCTCCGGGTCGAATCCCATCCCGACTACCGTGCGGAACTCCCCTGGGCCAGCGCCCTTACGTCCGATGTACCCCTGTACACGTCCGTCAGGACCCACGCGCACGATGCGAGCATCGAACCCGTCGTATACGAAAGCGTTTCCGTCGTGTTGGGCCACGAAGGGGCCGACGCGCCCGAACTCGATCTCCCCGTTACCGCACCCAATCGAGAGGTTCGGTACCAGCCGCGCGAGAGCATCCTGTGCGGCCGCCTCGGTGACTACGATGGTAAGGACAGCAAGGGAGAGGAGGAGCGATCTGGGTTTGTACATATCACAACTCCTTCCGGCCGGGTGCCGCTCGCCAACCCGCTACCGAGCACGACATGGTAGGGTGAAGGTCCCGCTCCGCGGCTTCTTGTGCTGCACAATCCCCAACTGAAGTAGATGCGCCCTGCGGATGGCCCGTTACAAGGGTAAGCGTGTGAACAACGTGTGCCGCCAGCAACCGTCGAAGGACGAGTGTGTCGATTGGTGTGTCGATTGATCCCGGCAGAAGGCGACATGCGCGATATGCCACCCCGGCAAATCACGCGAACTGTCAACGACTTACCGACATCTTGCCGAGATTCCGAGCGGCATTCGACCGTTCTCCAGGCGTGTGCCTTCAGCCACTCGGCCACCTGTCCAAACTGCCTGACGCCTAGACAGACAGACGCTCAGACGGCCAGCGAACGGCAAGACACCGAGCGAGCGCGGAGATAGCCTGGCCGGGGAGCGGGCATCGGCGCCTCGCCGGCCGCGCTCGTGAGGACGACT
>CAYWNR010000122.1:0-8568 GCA_964459705.1 uncultured Gemmatimonadaceae bacterium
CGCCTCGAGGTTGCGGCGGCGCTGGCCCTGGGGATGCAACTGGCTGAGTCACTCGCGGTGGCCCACGAGGTGGGAGTGATCCACCGCGACATCAAGCCCCAGAACTTGCTGCTCGATCCCGACGGCGTCCTCAAGGTGATGGACTTCGGTATCGCCCGCTTGTCGGAGCGGTCCACCGGCCTCACGGAAGCCGGTTTGATCATCGGGACTCCCGCCTACATGTCGCCCGAGCAGATCACCGGCGAGCCCGTGGATCAGCGGTCGGATCTGTACGCGGCGGGCGCGGTGCTGTACGAGTGCCTGACGGGGCGGGCACCCGTCGACGCCCCGAACATGGTCTCGCTGTTCGCGCGCGTCCTGAGCGAAGAGCCCGTGGCACCCTCCACCTTGGTGCCGGACGTGCCACCCGCCGTGGACGACCTCGTGTTGCAGCTCCTGGCGAAACACCCGGATGACCGGGTTCAGTATGCGGTGGTGTTGCTGGAACGGCTCCAGGCGGTGGGATGAGTGGACGAGCGGATGGGACGGGATGAACGGGGATAGACGGGACGGGGTACACCCGGAATCCCGTTCATCCCCATCCCGCCACGAACAAGACCGTGCCAAGTAGCGCCCCAGATCGAATGGGATACATTTGATCGGATATCCTTCCAAGTCCAATGCGCGAGACCTGATGGAGCAGACTGACATTCAGATCGCCGAAGCGAGCTACCACCGGTGCGCGGAGATTCCGGCGTTCTACACGACGCTGTACGAGCGCTTGTTGGCGAGTGATCCGCGCATCCCCCCGATGTTTGCCAAGACCGCCTTCGAGCGGCAGCACAAGCTGCTGCGACACGGGTTGGGCGTGCTGATCATCTACGCCAAGCGGCCGAACCCCGCGCTCCTGGAGCGGATCGCGGTGCGGCACTCGCGGACGGACGTCGACGTGCCTCCGGAGATGTACCCCTGCTTCGTCGAGAGCCTCCTGAGCGCGGTGGCCGCACACGATCCCGAATACGGCCCGGAGGTGGGTGCGGCGTGGCGCGCCGCGCTGGCGCCCGGCGTCGCCTACATGCAGTCGCTCTACCACGGCGAGCCCCGGTGACCACGGAGGGGCGGTGCTCGCAGTGCGGCGCGACGCTGGCGCCCGGGGCGCGGTTCTGCATGTCGTGTGGCAGGGATCTCTCCGGCCAGCAGCCGTCCGTGGCGACGTCCACCAGCCGGCCGGGCACGACTCAGGGCCCGTTGATGCCGCCGCCCGCGGACCTCATCGACCGATTGCGGGACGCTACGCTTGGCAACTACGAGATCCTGGCCGAGTTGGGGCGTGGGGGGATGGCGACGGTCTTTCTGGCGCATGATCTCCAGTTGGATCGCAAGGTGGCGATCAAGCTGATGTACCCTCAGGCGGTCCACGGCGAAAGCCTGGTCGAGCGGTTCAAGCTGGAGGCACGGACTGCGGCGGGGCTCTCCCATCCCCATATCATCCCGATCTACGCGGTGAAGCACGAAGGCGACCTCGTGTACTTCGTGATGAAGTTCGTGCCAGGGCGCCCGCTCGACTCGATCCTGCGGGAAGGCACCACGCTGCCGGTGCCGGTGGTGCGGACGATCCTCGCGAAGGTGGGCGACGCGCTCGCGTACGCGCACAGGAACGGCGTGGTCCATCGGGACATCAAGCCCGCGAACATCATGATCGATACCGAGGGCATGCCCATCGTCACCGACTTCGGCATCGCCAAGGTGTCCGAGGCCCAGGGCCTCACGATGACCGGCGTCACCATCGGCACGCCGACCTACATGAGTCCCGAGCAGTGCAATGCCGAACCGATCACGGGTGCCTCGGATCAGTACTCGCTCGGCGTGATGGCCTACGAGATGCTCACCGGCCGGCCGCTCTACGAGGGCGACAGTGTCGTCACGATCATGTTCAAGCACGTGCACGGCCCCGTCCCCGCGCTGGAAGACTTCGGATCGGATGTCCCGGCCGATCTGGCCCGCGCGGTGGTGCGGATGCTCCAGAAGGCGCCGGCCGATCGGTGGTCGTCTATGGCGGAAGCCATCCCGGCTCTGCGAACGCGCCAGACGAGCGACGAGGACGCGGTCCGGACCCAGATGATCGAGTTCGCCTTGGCGGGGACCAACCGCCAGATCCTGGCGCGCGTGAGCACGCCGCGCAGCCCGTTCCCGGTGACCGGTCGGAAGATGTTGCCGTCCACGGAGCCGACGCATCGGATGGCAGCCATGGACCTGCCGCGGTCGAAGGTGCCCATGTTCGTTGCCATCGCGTTGATCCTGACCGTCGGCGCGGGTGGACTGGTCATCTGGCACCCGTGGCGCGCGGCGGTGACCGGCGTGGGCGGCCAACAGACCGCTGCGGCATCGGGCGACCCCGCCTCGGTGGCAGCCGGCGACACCGCATCGGTCGCCGTCCCGACGACGACCGCAGTGCCGGGGTCCGTTCCGCCAGCCGCCGTCAGGGACACGGCGCCAAGCCCTCCGGTGACCACGGCCGCCGAGCCCGTGCGACCGCCGCCAGCTCCGGTCGCGCGTGAGGTACGGATCGTGGATGCGCCCGCGACCCTGGCTGAAGGTGATACGGTCCCGTTCTCTGCGGTGGTGCTCGATCGCCAGGGCCGCCGCATGGACCAGGCGGTCCGGTGGTCGTCGAACGCGCCGACTGTGGTCGAGATTCAGCCGGACGGGCGGCTGCGAGCGGTCGCGGCTGGGCGCGCCACCGTGACCGCGAGGGCGGGCGATCTCAGCGCGAACGCCACCGTTACCGTGACGGCCGTGGTCGCCAGCGTAGCGGTCACCCCGCCGTCCGGCCAGCTTCGTCCCGGCGGGGCCCTCACGCTGGTGGCGGAAGCCGTGGGGCGGGACGGCAAGCCGCTCGCGGGTCGGCCAGTTACGTGGGGTTCCTCGGACGAGGCGATCGCGGTGGTCTCGACCACCGGACGGGTGACGGCGGTGCGGAGCGGGACGGCGACGATCACCGCGACGAGTGAGGGCAAGGTCGGCCGCGCACGCGTCACGGTCACCCCGCCGGTCGCGGCGGTCCCCGAGACGGCCCGCACACCCGCGGCGCCGGTGGACCAGCGCCCCGCCATCACCGAGCTAATCCGGGCCTACGCCGAGGCGCTCCAGGCCAAGGACATGACGAGGGTGCGCGCCCTGTATCCCGGTATGACGCCCTCGCTCGAGCGGCGGACGCGAGACGCCATCGAGGACATGAAAGACCTCCGCGTGCGGCTCAGCGCCACCCAGGTCACCATCGATGGCGCGAGCGCGCGGGCACACGTGACTGGCGACTGGCTGTACCATGGCGGCAAGCTCGACGTGGACAACGTGTACGTCTTCGAGCGGCGCGGCGAGGGGTGGGTGATCATGGCGATAAACTAGGTGGCTAGGCGGTTTCGGCGGCCAGGCGGCGAGCAGTTCCCGGGTGAGGTCCGACACCGTCCCTATCAGGGAGTGACTAACCGCCTGCCCGCCTAGCCGCTTCCTAGAACGTGTACTCCAGCCCCGCCGTCCACGCGATGTCCGGCTGCAGTCCCGATTTCTTGATTGGTACGAGCCCGTTTATCACGATGACCATTCCCCCGCGCACGGTGAACTTGGCTCCCAGCGCCATGTTCATCACGTTCTGCCGCTTGTCGGGGATGGACGTCGACGGGTAGGTGCGGTCAAATGGGACCGTGAATACGATGGGGCCGGGCTGTGTGATCCTGTTGGGGCCGAGTTGCCATTCCGTGATCAGGTCACCGGCCACGGTGGCCCACTCCGCAACCAAGGCATCGAAGCCGATCGTCCCCAGAAGCGCGTCGTTTTGTAGCGTGTCCGTCCGCGCGGCGTACCCCGCGTTCAGATGGGGCGCGAAGTTCCCGAACTGAGCGCCAATGATGCCTTGGGCGCGGATCGAGGCCGAGCCGGTGCCGAGGAAATCCGCTTCCTTGCCGGTCGGGAGGCGGACGTCGGCCAGGATTGCGGCGCCGAGCTTCTCATTCTGCCCGAGGTTGATCTTGAGTCGGGCGGCCACGTCCCCGATACCGGAGGCGGATCCGGACACCGACTTCGAGGCTTCGAGGACCGGGTTCGCCAGGTCACCGGCGAACCGGTGCACTGCGGAGTCACCGAACGGCGTGATCTGCGCGAAGTTGTAGCCCGAGATGGACGTTCGCACCAGCGGTACCGCGACGCCGAGGTCCACGAAATCGAGGATCCCCCACGTCCCGAAGATCGTCGCGACCTGCTGACTCACCGATAGTGACAGGTCGGTCGAGATGACGTCGTTCTCGATGCTCGGGTTCCCAAGCGCGGAGTCGCCGACGTTCTTGTGCGAGAAGTTGAAGCGGAGATCTCCCGTTGGAGCGCCGTTCAGCGACGTGAACGAGATCCCGCTCACGTTGGCGCCAACGAAGAACCGGCCCCGACCGAGCGTCTGGGATCGCTCGGCGAAGATCGGCCCCGCCGAGGTCGAAGTCTTCACCGGCAGCCCGTCCACGATCTTGAACGTCGCGCCGCTGCTGGTTGCCGAGATCGGCAGGTTGGCGGTGCTGCGCCCGATCGACTGGCTCAGGAACCCGAGGACGTTCTGGCTTCCCTGCGTCACGGCCGGAATGAAGTGCCCTTGGTGGATACTGTCCGGTCCGGTCAAGACGAGGCACAGCGGCTCGCCGCAGTTCCCGTACGTGAACAAGTCGTTGATGAGAGAGCTGAGGGTCTGGGCCTGGGCATTCGCGGCGTACAACAAGGCGCACGTCACGAACGCGAGGCGCAGCGGGCTGGGACGCATGCGCACTCCGCGAGTGGGGGATTGGCGTCCAAGCTACCCTCTGCGGGCCGAAGGGCAAGCGACCGGCCGGCGGCGTACCGGTTGAAGGCGTCCGGGGGGCCGTGTAGGCTTGGCGTGCGGCCCGCACGGTCGCACCGGCGTCTCTCACAAGGATCGATGGATGACACAGGGTAGGGTGCTCGAATGCGTCCCCAACTTCAGTGAGGGCCGCGACCCGGCGATCATTCGGGGCATCGCCGACCGCATCGCCGCGGTCGACGGGATCAAGGTGCTGGGTGTCGAGCCCGGGAAGGCCACGAACCGGACCGTCGTGACCTTCGTCGGCGAGCCGGACGCGGTGGTGGAAGCCGCGTTCCGGGGCGCCGCCGCCGCGGTCCAGCTCATTGACATGCGTCGGCAACACGGAGAGCACCCGCGGTTCGGTGCGCTGGACGTGTGTCCGCTGGTGCCGGTGGCCGGCCTCACGATGGACGAAGCCGTGGAGTATGCGCGGGCGCTCGGCCGGAGGATTGCCGACGAGCTGGGGATTCCGGTGTACTGCTACGAGTTCGCCGCGACGAGGCCGGAGCGCCAGAACCTGGCCGATGTCCGGTCGGGAGAATACGAAGGGTTGCCCGATCGGCTGCGACACCCGAACTGGCGCCCCGACTTTGGCGCGGCCGAGTTCAACGCGCGGAGTGGGGCCACGGCGGTGGGCGCGCGGAAGTTCCTCGTCGCCTACAACGTCAATCTCAACACGACGTCTACGCGACGCGCCAACGCGATCGCGTTCGACGTGCGCCAGAAGGGTCGGATCAAGCGGATGCCTGATCCGCTGACCGGGGACATCGTCCGTGACGACCACGGGGAGCCGGTGTGGCAGCCGGGCCGGTTGGCGGCGGTGAAGGGCATCGGGTGGTTCATTCCCGAATACGGGATCGCGCAGGTCTCCTTGAACCTCACGGACCTCGACGTAACGCCGCTCCACATAGCCTTCGACGAAGTGTGTCGGCACGCGGAGGCGCGCGGCGTGCGGGTCACCGGCTCAGAGCTGGTGGGTGCGGTTCCCTTGGGCGCGATGCGCGACGCCGGACGGTACTTCCTGCGCAAGCAGCACCGGTCCACCGGCCTGCCGGATCGGGAGCTGGTACGGATCGCGGTCCGCTCCCTGGGCCTCGACGAGCTCCGCCCATTCGATCCGGACGAGAAGATCATCGAGTACGCCATGCGCGATCGGGACGCCGCGCGCCTGGTGGACCGCACGGTCGAGGCGTTCACCCACGAAACCGCATCGGAATCTCCGGCGCCGGGCGGCGGCTCCGTGGCCGCCGCCGTTGGAGGGCTCGGCGCCGCGTTGGGGGCGATGGTGGCGAATCTGTCGTCCCACAAGCGAGGCTGGGACGCGCGCTGGGAGGAGTTCTCGGACTGGGCGGAGCGCGGTCAGCACCTGGCGGACGAGTTGCTGCGGCTCGTGGACGACGACACCGCCGCCTTCAACCGCGTCTTGGCTGCCATGGGGCTCCCGCGCGACACGGCGGAGGAGCAGGCCGCGCGTGCCCAGGCCCTGCAGGCCGCGACGCGCGGCGCCATCGAGGTGCCATTGCGCGTGATGGAGTTGGCGACCGACGCCATGGCGGTCCTTCGCCAGATGGTCGGAGAGGGATTACCGAGCTCGGTGTCGGATGCCGGAGTGGGGATCCTCTGCGCCCGCACGGCGGTCCGCGGCGCCGGACTCAACGTCCGTACCAACCTCCGGGCCATCACCGACCAGGCGTGGCGGCGGGAGGTCGCGAGTCGCGCCGCCGACCTCGAACGTCGCGCGGAGGCGATCGAGGCGGAAACGCTGGCCGTGGTCGAGCGGCGGCTCGGCGCTTGAGGGATCGCGCCGGGGCCGGACGCCGGCTAGCGGCCCTGGCGCAGCAGGTTATGGCAGGTGGCGCACGTCGCAAGCAGGTTGGCGTAGAGGGACGCCCGTTCGGGAAGATCCCGCACGCTCGGCGCCCGCGCGCCGATGTCGTGGACGGTCCACGCCAGCCGGGTGACCGCTTCGTATTGCGCCAGGTCTTTCGTCAGCTCGTCCGTGAACAGCGGCGCGTCGCGCAGCGCCTCGGCCCCGGCGCGCCACGACTCCTCGGACGGGCCCACCAACGCTTCCCAGAGACGGTCGGCCGCCCACTCGTGCCGGAGCATGCGCGCCTCCACCGCGTGCTCTCCCTCGGGCGGTTCCATCACCGGTCGGTACGTCGGTCCGCGCTTCATGGCGCGGTGACACGAGCCGCAGGAAGCCCCCACGCGGGCGACCGCGCTCGCGGCGGCCGTCACGTCGGGCGCGCGGATGGCTAGGCTCGTGAAGGTCCGCAACTCCTCGATTCTCGGACGGACCCGCGCCGGCATGCCCTCGCCGTTCTCGCGCGACAGCAGCTCCTCACCGGCGGCGCGGACCTGATCGAGGCTCCCCGCCGCCACCCCGGCATACAACCGGCCCGCGTTCTCAAAATGGCCCGTCATGCGGGGCGCGACTTCCGGTGCCGTCCGCTGGGCGCAGCCAACGGTGGTCGCGCTCCAGACCAAGGCGATTCCGGGTATCCATCGGTGGATTCCTCGCACGCACGCCTCCAGGCGACTGGTCTACTACAGCCAACATGGCGAACCCTCTGTGAAGCGGTTGTGCAAAACGCGTGAAGATCTCGCGCGCGGGTTTCGCCAGGGCGCCCGACTGGCGATCATGCAGCGCGGCGTGGAGCGGCCGGGGCGCTCGACGCACCTCTCAGGCGCCCGAGGGAGCGAGCGCCGAGGGCTGGTCCGCCGGTGCTCAGGGGTGGAGGTGTGATGGTCGGAGCCGTACGCGTGTTCCTGGTCGCCGTTGGCACGGTCGTGGCGTTCGTGCGCCCGACACCCGTCGCGGCACAGGTGCCCCGGAACGACATCCTCCTCGTCTACCTCGATTGTCAGACCCGTGGGTGTGATTTCGACCATTTTCGCCGCGAGATCACGTTCGCCGACTGGGTTCGGGATCGGGCGGACGCCCAGGTGCACGTGTTGGTCACAGGGCAGCAGACCGGTGGTGGGGGACGCGCCTACACCCTGGCCTTCATCGGTCTCGGGAGCTACGCCGGTCGACAGGATACGCTGGCGTATGTCTCGCGGGATACCGATACCGACGCGGAGGTGCGGGACGGACTCACCCACGTACTCACGCTCGGCCTGGTTGCGTACGCCGCCCGCACCGCGGCGGCCCAGGGGCTGCAGATCAGCTACACGTCACCGGCGACGGCGGACGGCGCGGTCGCTCCCATCGACGATCCGTGGAATTTCTGGGTGTTCCGGATCCGGGCTGGGGGCTTTCTTCGAGGCGAGAGCCGGCAGCGGAATCGGAACTTCGACGGCGGCCTCAGCGGGAGTCGCGTCACCGAGAACGTGAAGCTCCAGTTCGGGGCGAGCGCTCGGTACGGTTACAGCGAGTACGAAACCGATAGCGTCACGACGGTCGTATCGACGCAGACCAATTGGTCCACCTATGCGTTCGGCGTGTGGAGTCTGTCCGACCACTGGTCCGTCGGGGGGCGAGGGGACATCGGCGGCGCCACGTACGTGAACCAGGACCTGTACGTGCGCGCCGGGCCGGTGCTCGAGTACGACGTCTTCCCGTATTCGGAGTCCACCCATCGCCTGCTCACTGTGCAGGTGGCCATTCGGGGCGTGTATTACCGGTACATCGAACCGACCGTCTTCGGCAGGAGCAAGGAGAGTCACCCGACGCACTCAATCGAGGTCAGCTTCTCGCAAAACCAGCCGTGGGGGAACCTGCACAC